>CBFIGQ010000084.1:0-1479 GCA_965662335.1 Minisyncoccia bacterium | reverse complement strand
GATTTTATAATTGTTTCTATGCTAAATAATTCTGATAAAATAATTCCTATAAAACTTGAAGCCGATTTACTAAATTTCAACACCTATAAATTAAATGATTTGTGGACTGTTTATCATTCTAAAAAACAAGGAAATTTAATTTATGATTATCGCTTAGAAATTTTAATACAAGAAATAAATATTTCACCTGAATTTGTAAAAGAAAAGGAATTAATAAGAGAAAATGAAATAATTGATGGTTGGGAATATTCAAAAAATAAAAAAGGAGAAATTCAAAAAGATTCAACAGGAAAAGACATAAAAGTTGATGTTTACAAAAAAGTTAAAGCCAAATTAAATATTGTAACTCAAACAAAATCTACACAAGTTATTGGGCAAATTAGTTATATAAATTTATCAAATCAACAGCTAATGAAATCGTATCCATTAAGTAGCGAATTTGTTTTTGAAAATTTATATGCAAATTTTAGAGGTGACAAAAGAGCCTTAAATAAAGATGAATTTTCCTTAACTAGAAATAGATTTGTTCCATTTCCAAGTAATGAACAAATGGTTTATGACAGCGGAGAAAATTTAAAAGAGAAAATAAGGCAAATAATACTTCGCTATAAAATTTAAATTAAAAAAAAGCGATTTCTTTAAATCGCTTTTTTTATAACTTCAACTGAAATTTCATAATGTGAATCATGGTAAATTACTTTTTCATTAAAAAACACAATTACTTGTGGAGATTGATGTTGAATACTACTCCTTACAACAATTTCGTTTGAAATTTCTCTAAATTGTAATAAATCTAGATAATACACAGCTATTTTATCTTGCTCTATATCAAATTCCTTTTCAAAGTTTTTAAGTGCCATTCTGCTAATTCCGCAGCGTGTACTATGTTTAAAAACTAGCACTGGTTTTGAATTAGATAGATTCATAATTTCATTTAATTGCTCTAAATTTGTTAATGGAAGCCATTTAATAGTTGGTTGCTTTTCTTCTGAAGCATCCGATTTAAATATATTTTTTAAAAAACTCATGGTGTTATTTTATAATTAACCAAGACAAAATGACATTTAAAACCCTGAAAAACAAGACTTTTTGTCTTTATTACGTCATTTTATTGAAATGGAATATTGTTTGAAGTGTCAAATATAAATACAAAAAATATAAAACGTTATGAACTTTAATAAATTTACAATTAAATCGCAAGAAGCTATCCAGCAAGGACAGCAAATTGCACAAAGTTTTGAAAATCAACAAATAGAAAATTCACATATATTAAAAGGAATTTTTGAAGTTGATGAGAATGTAACTCCATTTATCTTAAAAAAATTAGGAGTGAATATCGATTTGCTTAAAAGTTTAATAGACAAAACATTAGAAAGTTACTCAAAAGTAACTGGTGGCGAAATATCATTATCTAGAAATGCATCAAAAATGCTGAATAACGCCACAGATGAAGCATCAAAAATGAATGACGAATTTGTG
>CBFIGQ010000083.1:0-1089 GCA_965662335.1 Minisyncoccia bacterium | reverse complement strand
TCGTTGCCATCGTCTATAAGAATGAGGTCGACAATATGGAGCATATGGCCCTGGTAAAGGGTGATATCGACTCTGACAAGCCGGTCCTGGTCCGGGTCCATTCTGAATGTTTGACCGGTGATGTGTTTGGTTCTTCACGCTGTGACTGTGGCGGCCAGCTCCATGCTGCCATGCGCATGATAGACCAGGAGGGAAGCGGGGTTGTTCTCTATATGCGTCAGGAAGGGAGGGGTATCGGCCTGGTTAACAAGATCAGGGCCTCCAAGCTTCAGGACGAGGAAGGTTTCGATACCGTTGAGGCCAATCTCAAGCTCGGATTCAAGGCCGATTTGCGGGACTATGGCATCGGCGCCCAGATTCTCAGAGATCTTGGAGTTTCCAAGATGAGAATGTTAACCAACAACCCGAAGAAAATTGTCGGTTTGGAAGGCTATGGTATTGAAGTCGTCGATCGGGTGCCGATAGAAATGGAGGCTGGCGAAGAGAACAAAGGCTATCTGATCTGTAAGCGAGATCGGATGGGACATCTGATTCAGGTTAATAAATGAGAGTCCGGCACCATCTCAATTTTTCCTACAGCAAGAACTAACATGAACTTTCACAGAGAGGATCGACTGACATGGTAGAGTATATAGAAGGAAACCTGAAAGGGGATGGGAAAAAGTTCGGCATTGTTGTGGCGCGCTTTAATTCTTTTATTTCCGAGAAATTACTGGAAGGATCTCTTGACAGTTTGCTGCGCTCTGGAGTGGCCGAAGCCGATATCGAAGTCGTCAGGGTGCCCGGGGCTTACGAAATTCCGTTGATCGCCAAGAAACTTGCAGCTTCGCAGAAATACAATGCCCTGATTTGCCTTGGGGCGGTGATTCGTGGTGCAACACCGCACTTCGATGTGGTGGTCAACGAGGTTTCTAAAGGTACTGCTCAGGTAAGTCTGGATACTGGTGTTCCCGTATTGTTCGGGGTGCTTACCACTGAAACCATCGAACAGGCTATCGAGCGGGCTGGCACTAAAGCCGGCAACAAAGGTGGTGAAGTGGCCATTGCAGCAATCGAGATGGCCAATATCTTAGAAGCCCTCGATTGAAC
>CBFIGQ010000082.1:0-1377 GCA_965662335.1 Minisyncoccia bacterium | reverse complement strand
AGTCGTATCCGGGCACCGAGCGGCCAATCAGATCGGCGAACACAGTGGCTACGTGCTCGTCAAAACGAAAGCGGTTGACCTGCTCAAGGGGCTTGGCAAAGAGCTTGTCCGGGGCCGGTTTGTCAGTACTCAAGGTAGGGTTCCGTAGCCTGGTTCAGCCCGGCGGCCAGGACAGCCGGCGTCCGCATAGCAGGTGCAGGTGGATATGGAATACAGTTTGGCCAGCGGACTCGTTGCAATTCATCACAACGCGATAGCCGTCTTCAGCGCAGCCGGCATCGGCGGCGAGTTTGGCCGCTGTGCGCATGATATAGCCAAGCAATTCTGTATCTGCGGCGCCGACATCGTTGAGTGTGGCGATATGCTTTTTGGGAATGATCAGTATGTGATTGGGCGCCTGAGGTGAAATATCGCGAAATGCCAGTACGCGATCATCCTGAAAAACGATATCTGCAGGGATATCTCCCGCTATGATTTTGCAAAATAGACAGTCCATAAGCACTCCTTAAGCTCGCTGCATTATCCCAGAATTTCCAGTTCAGTGCTTTAGTATTGAATGCGGCGACGTCAACATTGTGCGCTACACCCACGGTTTTCAGTATCATAGGGAGCGTTGTTTTGAATATTTGTGACTGGCGAAAAAAACGCTGTGCGCTCAGAAACGCTTGCGATCAAGCTGGCAAATCAGCAGTACCGTTTTTGTGGCTGAAAACCGCAACCGATTTAACAGTGGTGGCTGCTAGCCAGCGTTCTGGTCTGGCAGTGTGATGCGGATAAACACCCGTTTGCTCATTTTTCTCGCGAGTTTCGAAAAGAAATCGGTCACCAGCATGCGCGCACCGTAGCGTTGTCGCAATGCCTGGTAGGCCTGCTCGATGTCATCATCATCCTGGATAATCTCGGCTTTGGCGGCAATCCAGTCGCCACCGACTTTACCTGAGACGCTGCAAGGCGCGACTCTTGCCCTGGAGCTATTGCGCAGGCGTTTGACTTTGCCCGCGTCTCCGGAGGAGAACACATACAGGGCACCATCATCGCCTTGGGCAAACCAGACCGGAGTGTCGACCACGGCACCATTTTTACGCCAGGTGCCGAGGGAAATATATTTGCTTGCCAATAGATCAGTATTATTCATTGTTATGAGTCCGAGCCAAGCTTGGAAACGTCGCAGTGTAGCAAGGGTTATACCAGCACTTTGTATAAAATGGCCCGCAATAGCTTTTGGGTCAAGTCCTAACGCAGCAATTAACAGCTTTAACGATTGCTAAAAGTTTGCTCTCGCCACGACGCGGTCGCCCAAATTCGATGCGGACAGCGTATAATTTTGGCCGCATTTGCTGTACAAAGTGCATGGGGCAGTATGGCCTGGCTGTGGGG
>CBFIGQ010000081.1:0-1290 GCA_965662335.1 Minisyncoccia bacterium | reverse complement strand
CAAGTCCTACCCGTTCCTGGCCGTGACAGTTGGCGAGGAGTTCCCGCGGGCCATGGTCATGCGCGGCGAGAAGCGGGCTGGCGTTCGCTACTTCGGCCCCTTCGCCCATGCCTGGGCGATCCGCGAGACCGTCGACCAGCTGCTGCGGGTCTTCCCGATGCGCACCTGCACCAGGGGGGTGTTCCGGCGGGCACAGGCCTCGGGTCGGCCCTGCCTGCTCGGCTACATCGACAAGTGCGCGGCCCCGTGTGTCGGGGAGGTGACCGCCGATGAGCACCGGGCGATCGTCGAGGACTTCTGCTCCTTCATGGCCGGGGACTCGGCGGGGTTCGTCCGCGCCCGGACCGAGCAGATGAACGCCGCGGCCGCCGAGCTGGACTACGAGCGGGCCGCCCGGCTTCGCGATGACCTCCATGCCCTGCGGCGGGTGCTCGAGCGCAACGCTGTGGTCCTCCCTGACGGCACCGACGCCGACGTCGTCGGCCTGGCCAGTGACGAGCTCGAGGCCTGCGTACGTGTGTTCCATGTGCGCGATGGCCGGATCCGCGGCGAGCGCGGCTTCATCGTCGAACGCGTCGACGATGCCGACGAGGGCCGGTTGATCGCCACGCTGCTGTCGCAGATGTATGCCGAACCCGCCGCAGATGTGCCACGCCAGGTGCTGGTTCCGGTCCTGCCGGACCCGGGTGAGGTATCGGTTCTGGCCGACTGGCTGCGACAGCGGCGCAGCGGCCCCGTCGGGGTCAGCGTCCCGAGGCGGGGGGACAAGCGCGCCCTCATGGAGACCGTCACCAGGAATGCCTCGCAGTCGCTGGCCGCACACAAGCTGCGGCGGTCCGGCGACCTGACCACACGCAGCCAGGCGCTGACCGAGCTCACCGATGCCCTGGACCTGCCCACGGCACCGCTGCGCATCGAGTGCTTCGACGTCTCGAACCTGGGTGCTGACGACGTCGTGGCGTCGATGGTCGTCTTCGAGGACGGACTGCCCCGGCCGTCGGAGTACCGGAAGTTCGCGATCAAGGGCTTCGCCGGCCAGAACGACGTGGGCGCCATCTCCGAGGTGATCGGCAGGCGATTCCGCCGGATGGCCGTGGCCGGGAGTGCACCCGGCCCCACCGCGCCCGCCGAGCCGGCGGTCGGCACCGGGCCAACCGCAGACGCAGGCCCGGTCGATGGTGTGCCCGCGCGATTCGCCTACCCGCCCTCGCTGGTCGTCATCGATGGTGGTGCGCCGCAGGTCAACGCGGCGTTCCAGGCCCTTGCCGACCTCGGCCTGACCGACATCGC
>CBFIGQ010000080.1:0-1161 GCA_965662335.1 Minisyncoccia bacterium | reverse complement strand
TCAGGGAAGAAGTAGTTCCAAGCCGCTTCATAACGGCCCAGTGCAGGGTTGCCTTTTTCGGCAATTGAGGCGGCTAGCTTAGGCGAGACTTCGAAGCCTTCTTCCGATAAGCGAATCGCATCTTCAAATAGCTCAGCCCATGGTAGTTTACCGTGTGCTTGATGCGCCTTTTCCAACATGGCTAATACGCCGGGAACACCGACCGAACGACCACCGGCGAGTGCTTCCCACCAGTTCATGTTCTTGCCATCTTGCTGGAATAATTTGCCATCAACGCCCATTGGCGCTTTTTCACGGCCATCGTAGCTGGAAAGTTTTTTCTCAGCATTATCCCAATACAGTGAGAAGGCTCCACCACCGATTCCGCTGGACTCAGGCTCGACCAGGTTCAGCACTAATTGCACCGCAATCGCCGCATCAATCGCACTGCCGCCTTTGGCTAGAATGCGCATACCGGCTTCGCTGGCATAAGGGTTGGCGGATGACACCATGTACTCGCTGGCTTTTACCAGATTCTGCTCAATACGACCGTGGCCAAATTCCGGATAGCGGGATTCTTTAGCAATAACGGTACTACTGATCAGCGCACAAGTGATGGCTGAAGCCAGTATTGTCATGGCTCTTTTCATAATAACCTCCTGTTATTTTTACTGTCTAAACTGATTAGGGAAATGAAAGCTTACTCAGGCCATTTTGCAGACAAGGCCGTGATAAATCAATTCATCAATGGGCTGATTTGGAAGTGTAATGTTTATGCAGGGATATGTGACAGGCACGCTGAGAGTTGAGATACTGCCATCTCCTTCAGGGTGGTTAATGCAATGAATCAGACAATTTCGAGCTGCGGTATCGGGCTGCGGTTTTCACACATCGAGCAGATTTTAGCGGAGCGTCCGGCGATTCCTTGGCTGGAGGTGTTGAGCGATAATTATCTGGTTGAGGGCAGTGTGCAGCAGGACTATCTGCTGGAGGTTGCGGAGCATTATCCATTGGTGATGCACGGTGTTGGGCTGTCGCTCGGCTCGGTTGATCCTTTAAATCAGGATTATTTAAAGCGCCTGAAAGCCTTGGCTGATCAGGTGAATCCGGCATGGATTTCTGATCACCTGTGTTGGTCAGCGGTGCATGGAATGCACACGCATGACTTGATTCCCTTACCGT
>CBFIGQ010000079.1:0-1458 GCA_965662335.1 Minisyncoccia bacterium | reverse complement strand
CGGCCCGGACAGCAGGAAGCGCCGGGCACCTGACCACAGGGGTCGGTGCACCGGCGCTTCCGGGGCTCCTCGCTCAGCAGGACACGCGGGCGTGCCCTGCCTTGCTCAGCGCGTGGAGTCCTGAGGCGCCTGGCGGGCCTTCTTCAGGCCGTACTTCTTGCGCTCCTTGATACGGGCATCGCGGGTCAGGAAGCCGGCCTTCTTGAGCGTCGGCCGGTTGCCCTCCTCGTCCACCTCGTTGAGGCAGCGTGCGATCCCGAGGCGCAGCGCACCGGCCTGACCGGTCACCCCACCACCATCGATCCGGACGATGACGTCGTAGGCGCCGTCGAGGTCCAGAGTGCGGAAGGGCTCGTTCACCAGCTGCTGGTGGACCTTGTTCGGGAAGTAGTTCTCCAGGGTCCGGCCGTTGACGGTCCAGACGCCGGTGCCGGGGACGATCCGCACCCGAGCGACGGCCTCCTTGCGGCGACCAGTGGCCTGGGCCGGGGCGGTCATCACCGGGCGGGGGGCCGCCGTCTCGGCACTGGCCGGGGTCTCAGTCGAGTAGTTGCCCTCGATGACCTCATCGATGACCTGCGTGGTGTCGCTGCTCACAGCCACGGTTCCTTTCGTTTGACGGGTCGCCGTGGCGCTTACTGCGCGACCTGCGAGATCGTGTAGGGCACGGGCTTCTGGGCCGCGTGCGGGTGCTCCGAACCGGAGTAGACCTTGAGCTTGGTGGCCTGGGCGCGGCCGAGCTTGTTGTGCGGGAGCATGCCCTTCACGGCCTTCTCCACGACCCGGCGCGGGTTCTTCTCCATCAGGTCCGCGTACGACGTGGCTGTGAGCCCGCCGGGGAACCCGGAGTGGTGGTAGGCCATCTTCTGCACGAGCTTGGACCCGGACAGCGCCACCTTCTCGGCGTTGATGATGATGACGAAGTCACCGGAATCAACGTGCGGGGCGAATGTCGGCTTGTGCTTGCCGCGCAGGAGGACGGCAGCCTGGGAGGCCAGGCGGCCCAGGACGACGTCGCTTGCGTCGATGACGTGCCACTGGCGGGTGACCTCGCCAGCCTTGGGGCTGTACGTGCGCATCAGAGCCTTCGTTCGTATCCGTGTGGTGGTCGAACGGCTCGGGCACCGGCGTCGGCCGCTTGCGCGACCCGTCGATCGCGCTCCGGGACCGTTCAACACGCGCAGGACCAACCCGCGCAATGCCTCCCTAGGGTACCGGGGCACGGGCAGGCGGCCAAATCGTGCTGCAGGCCACGCACTCCCCGGCCGACGCGGGACACTGGGGCGGTGCTGCCCACACCGTTCGCCGAGCAGGTGCTGGACCTGGTTGCCACAATACCGGCCGGCCGGGTCCTGACCTATGGAGACGTTGCCGAGCGGTTGGGGTCGCGTGCGCCCCGGGCCGTGGGCACCACGTTGGCCAGGTTCGGTGGTGGGGCCCCCTGGTGGCGGGTCGTGC
>CBFIGQ010000078.1:0-1392 GCA_965662335.1 Minisyncoccia bacterium | reverse complement strand
CCCACGCCGTCCTGACCACACCCGACGGCACCGGGCACGCCGCCGTTTCGTGGCACTGGTCATGATCGTCGCGGTGATGGCTGTCGCCGTCCCGGTCGGGGCCGTGGGCAGCGTGTTCCGATGGTCGGGCGTCGATGACCGGACGCAGACCGACGCGATCGTGGTTCTGGGTGCTGCCCAGTACCAGGGCACGCCGTCGCCGGTCCTTGCCAACCGGCTGGCCCACGCCCACGAGCTGGTGGACGCCGGGGTCAGCAAGCGGGTCATCACCGTCGGCGGGTTCCAGGACGGTGACATCACCTCCGAGGCCCAGACCGGCAAGGAGGAGCTCGTCGCCGACGGCCTGCGTCGGCGGCAGGTGATCGCACTGCCCTACGGCGGGAACACGGCTGAGTCGCTGGAGGCTGTGGCGGCGATCATCGCGGCCGAGGGCATCGAGTCCGTGACGATCGTGACCGATCCCGCCCACTCAGCGCGGGCCAGGGCCCTCGCCGAGCAGTTCGGCATGCAGGCCCACGTCTCGGCAACTGCCGAGGGGCCGGGCACGACCCTCACCAGTGAGTACGTCATTCGTGAGTCCGCTGGCCTGATCAGCGTCTGGCTCAACCTCTAGTCCCAGCAGCGCAGCCGGTGGGCACGGCGACCAGATGCCGCGGCGGCACCCCCCTGTTGGCGGTGATCGGTCAGTGCTCCTACGGTGGGCCCGTGCCCGTGCCCGGTTACTCCCCCGACGACGAGGTGCGCTGGGCCACCGAACCGCCGAAACGACCCACCCGGTCGGCCTTCGCCCGGGATCGGGCCCGCGTCGTGCACTGCGCAGCCTGGCGGCGGCTGGCCGCCAAGACCCAGGTGATGATCGCTGGCGAAGGCGACTTCCCGCGGACCCGGATGACCCACTCCCTCGAGGTCGCCCAGGTGGGTCGCGAGCTCGGCGCCGCCCTTGGCTGCGACGCGGATCTGGTGGAGTCCGCATGCCTGACACACGATCTCGGGCACCCGCCCTTCGGACACAACGGCGAGGACGCCCTGGATGAGCTGGCCGCGGGCATCGGCGGGTTCGAGGGCAACGCCCAGACCCTGCGGATCCTCACGCGACTCGAGGCCAAGGCCTTCGGTGATCCGGAGGGACTCGGGCACGAGCGCTCCGTGGGCCTCAACCTGACCCGGGCGGCCCTGGATGCCGGGACGAAGTACCCGTGGCAGCGGCGGGCCGACAACCGCAAGTTCGGCGTCTACGACGACGACCTTCCCGTCTTCGAGTGGATGCGCGCCCTCGCCCCGGCCGACCGTCAGTCCTTCGAGGCCCAGGTGATGGACTGGGCTGACGATGTCGCCTACAGCGTCCATGACGTGGAGGACGGGATCCACGCCGGACTCATCGACCTGGCGGCG
>CBFIGQ010000077.1:0-1014 GCA_965662335.1 Minisyncoccia bacterium | reverse complement strand
AGCAGGGCGGCCACCAATATTTTTCATATCGGCTATATTACTTTTTATTTGTTCCCTATATTCAGGCCATAAGGGCAATGGCCAAACGCGCTCATGACAGGCTTCACCTGCTGCTTGCACTTGTTCAGCTAGGCCCGGATCATTGCTGACCATGCCGCTAGCATGGTGTCCTAAAGCGGTAACACATGCACCGGTCAAGGTTGCCAGGTCTACGACTCCTGCTGGCTCATAGCGGTCTGCGTAAGCTAGGGTATCAGCTAAAATTAAGCGTCCTTCAGCATCGGTATTTTTAATTTCAACGGTAGTTCCGTCGTACATGGTAATTATATCGCCAGGTACGTAGGCATTTCCATCGGGACGGTTGTCGGTTGCCGGAACTAAACCAATAACATGCAACGGTAATTTGTTTAAGGCAGCAGCATAAACAGTAGCTACAGTAACAGCTCCTCCTGCCATGTCGCATTTCATATAATCCATCGAATCGGCAGTAGGTTTTAAACTTAAACCACCGGTGTCGAAAACAATTCCTTTACCTACTAATACAATTGGTTTCTCATTAGTTGCATTTTCGGGTTTCCATTCGAGTATATTAAAAGTTGGTGGGTCTATACTTCCTTTGTTTACAGCTAGTAAACCACCCATTTTTAAGCTTTCAATTTTTTGTTTGTTAAATACTTCTAATGTAAAACCCGATTCTTTGCTGAGTTTTTCCATTTCTAACGAAAACTGAGTAGCAGTTAAATACGACAGCGGTTCGTTAACCAAATCGCGTGCAGCAAAAACAGCTTTGCTCAAATTTTCAATTTCCGAAATTTGTTCAGACGAAGTTTTTTCATCGCAAACCAGAACTTCTTTAATTGAAAACTCCTCTTTTCCTTTTTTGTATTTATCGAACGAATATGTTGAAAGGAGCAGTCCTTCTAAAAAAGCGGTCAACAATTCAGTTTGACCAAAGTTTGTCAGCTGAACAGATTTTTCGTTTATGGCTTTTAATGCTTCGTAAAGTTTTGCGCC
>CBFIGQ010000076.1:0-1107 GCA_965662335.1 Minisyncoccia bacterium | reverse complement strand
GCGCGCACGATCTCAGCCAGCGGGTCGGTGACACGACCGCGGATCCCGGCGGACCCGTCATCGGTGGTCACGGTCACCGACGCCGAGCTGCGCTTGGCCTCGAGGACACCGAAGAGCCGATCCTCCGTGGCCGCCCCGAGGATCATGTCCACCCGGCAGCCCCGCGCACGCAGCGCCTCGGAGAGCATGAACAGGGGCGCCGCCCCGTAGCCGCCGGCGACCAGGACGCAGGCCACAGCCTCCTTGGGCAGCGTGAACGGACGGCCGAGTGGTCCGATCACGTCGAGCTTGTCGCCGCGGCGCCGATCGGCCAACCATCGGGTGCCCTTGCCGTGGGTGGCGAACACGACCTCGACGGTCCCGCCAGCTGGCCCGCCCGGGGTGACCCGGTGGATCGAGAAGGCCCGGCGCAGCAGCATCCCCGACCCCTCCCCGCCGACGGCGATCGCGACGAAGTGCCCAGGTCGGGTCGCCTCCGGGATCCCCGGGGCAAGCAGGGTGAGGTGGTGGTAGGCGCCGGTCCGGCGCAGGCCGACAACCTCGGAGGTGACCTGGACCGGCATCACACCTCCCGTGCGGGTGTGGTGCCCGTGGCCGGGGGAGCCACACGCAGCGCGGCCAGGTTCGCGGCGTGCTCCTGCAGCGAGCGCACCCCGATGTCCCCGGAGATCAGTGCCTCGATGCCCTGCACCGCGGCGCCCAGGCCCTGCACGGTGGTGATGCACGGGACTCCACGGATGACCGCGGCCGTGCGGATCTCGTAGCCGTCGAGCCGGGAGCCCACCCCGTAGGGGGTGTTGACGATCAGCGCGATGTGCCCGCCGAGGATCGCATCCACGGTGTTCATGCCCGCGCCGGCCTCGTGGATCTTGCGGATATCGGTCACCTGCACGCCGTTTCGGCGCAGGACGTCGGCCGTGCCACCGGTTGCGGTGATCTGGAACCCCAGGTCGGACAGGCGCTTGAGCGGGAAGATCATCGAGCGCTTGTCCCGGTTGGCCACCGACACGAACACCGTGCCGGTGGTCGGCAGGCCCGAGGAGTAGGCCGCGATCTGCGACTTGGCGAAGGCTGTCCCGAACTGGGTGTCGAGTCCCATGACCTCAC
>CBFIGQ010000075.1:0-1378 GCA_965662335.1 Minisyncoccia bacterium | reverse complement strand
TTTATGCTCGAGTATAGCGATGTCGAGGAACGCCAACGTATGGTGATGCAGTTGGTCGGTATCGAAGACAAGGTGTGGATGCAAGTCGAAGGCTGTGATCGGGTCTACGCCATTGCCGATGAAGACCTGGAGCGCTCCGATGGTGAGCGCACCTCGACCGTGCACTTCATGCGCTTTGAATTGGGGCGCGACATGGTGGCGGCACTGCAGCAGGGCGCGCAACTGTTCGCCGGCATCGACCATGCCAATATGCTGATCGAAAGTGAAGCGGTACCAGCGGCTGTACGCGAGTCCTTGTTGGCTGATTTGGCGCCGGTCACTACTCACTAGTTGCAGCGACAAAGGCAGGCGCACGGACGCTGCTTGCCTCTGGCGCGGTAGCAGGTTTTTCCTGCAATTAAACTTCATTTATGGCATGATGCTTGCCGTTGCGTGTCAGCTTTGGATGCCAGGCACCGTGCTTTTTGCGGTAGGATCTATTCGCTGCTTTTTCACTCCACCGATCCAGAATCAGGTTGGCACCGAACCCACTTGGCGTGGCTAAGCCGCGCGTCCACGATTTAAACAGGATGGAGTTGATATGTACGAACATGGTGATTTTAACCGCTGGCGCAGGCATCCCTGGCACGGATTGGCGCCGCGCCCCCAAGGCGCAGCGCCCAATGTAGTCCAGGCATTTATCGAAATGACCCCGATGGATGTGGTCAAGTACGAAATCGATAAAACCACCGGCTTCCTGATGGTAGATCGGCCCCAACGTACCACTTCGCTCCCGCCTACGCTTTACGGTTTCATTCCTCAAACCTATTGTGGCAAGCGCGTTGCCGCCCTGTGTGGCGAAGTTGAAGAGGCCGACGGTGACCCTCTCGACATCTGCGTATACTCCGAACGTCACATTACCAAGTCAGAAATTCTGTTGAAAGCCCGGGTTCTGGGTGGCATACAGATGATTGACGACGGTGAGGCGGACGACAAGATTATCGCCATTCTCGAGGGCGATAATATCTGGGGCGATGTACAGGACATCTCCGACCTGCCGGATATCAAGACCGAGCGCCTGCAACACTATTTCTCAACCTACAAAATGGTTCCGGGAAAAAATGTCGAAATCAAGGTCGATCATGTCTATGGCCGCGACGAGGCTATCAAGGTGATCGAAGCCTCAATGGCGGATTACCAGGAGGCATACGGCCATCACGGCCAATTCGATGGCGAGGAGTAATATTTGCGCACCTCTCATGCCGGCATTAGTGCCGGCATGCAGTGCCCTAAACCGGTAAAGCGCGGTTAAAATTGGCAGGCTGATCGCGACCTGCCAGTTCACACCCTTACAACGGCACAGTTGCGCACAGTTCTACTAACTTGTTCGATTTTCTAT
>CBFIGQ010000074.1:0-1009 GCA_965662335.1 Minisyncoccia bacterium | reverse complement strand
CATTTTTTCAAAGGTCTTTCTTTGATTGCCATGCCTATAGTGTTGGTTTTATTGGTGTTTACCATGGCTCAGGGCACAACGATAGATGGGGCCAATGCAAGCAGGTGGATCCGTATTCCCCTAGTGGGTATTACCTTTCAGACCTCTAATCTTGCAGCGGTGGTTTTAATGATATATGTTGCGCGTTACTTGACCAAGATCAAGGATAGTGAGATTACTTTTCAAGAAAGTATCCTGCCGCTATGGCTTCCGGTGTTTCTAGTAATAATATTGATATTACCTGCTAACTTTTCCACGGCCGCGATCATGTTTTCGATGGTTTTGTTGTTGTGTTTCTTAGGGGGGTATCCGATTAAATATCTTTTGGGTATTGTCGGTACGGGCATAATTTGTCTAACTCTGTTCATTTTAACGGCGAAAGCGGTTCCTGATTTGTTTCCCAACCGTGTGGATACTTGGATAAGTAGGATTGAGAATTTTGCCAATCCTGAAGATACAGAGGCCGATTATCAGATTGAGAGGGCTAAGATTGCCGTCGCATCTGGTGGTGTTTTTGGTAAGGGTGCCGGTAAAAGTGTTCAGAAGAATTTTTTACCACAAAGTTCTTCGGATTTTATCTATGCCATAATTGTTGAGGAATACGGATTGCTTGGGGGCTTTGTCCTTATGTTTTTCTATTTGTTGTTATTGTTCCGCATCGTGGTGGTTGCCAATGCCAATCGTACCATATTTGGCAAGTTGTTGGTGCTGGGGGTGGGATTACCCATTGTTTTTCAGGCTATGATCAATATGGCAGTGGCGGTAGAACTGTTTCCGGTAACGGGGCAAACCCTACCATTGATCAGTAGTGGAGGTACTTCTAGTTGGATGACATGTTTGGCCATCGGAATTATTTTGAGTGCAAGCGTAAAGGATCGGGTCGAGAAAAGAAAGAAGAAAGAAGCGGAAAGTTCGGATATGGAAATAACGAACCCTTTAGAAGTGTTGAGTGGGCAGCTATAGGTTCATA
>CBFIGQ010000073.1:0-1201 GCA_965662335.1 Minisyncoccia bacterium | reverse complement strand
AAAGAGCCAAAAGAGCTCCGCATCCGCGGCAGGCAACGAGTCCGAAGAAAAAGAGCCCGAAGAAGAGGCCTCTTCAGGTGGAGGCCTGCTCTTCGGGCTACTCAGTGGGCTCGCTGGGTTCGGCATCGCCGCGGCGATCTTTCTAACGATCGGCCGCCGCGGCTAACGCCCGGCACGGGTGATCAGCTACGATCACCGCCGCGATCACCGCCACGGTCTCCGCCACGGTCTCCGCCACGGTCTCCGCCACGAACGCGTCGTTTAGCTTGTTGTACAGCTCCTCCACTTTGAGCATATCATTCTCTTCACACTTTTTTTCCAGACGGTTTACACCAACACGAAAGTCCGTTATTCCTAAGTCTCGATCCATGGTGTACTTGGCCACCCTGTTTTCCAGATCGGGGTCAAACTTGCTGTTGACGTGCACAACGCGCGCGTCTGGGCGAACAAGCATCGCCTTCGCGCGATACGAGAGAGCCTTGGCGAACAGAGGAGCGCTTTGTAAATCGATGTTAGTCATCAATCGGAGCGTGTTGGAAGGGTCTGCTTCCTCCTCGTAGGACGGCACGGTTATGGGAGAGGGTAATACCGTCAAAGTTTCTCCGGCACCAACATCCCTCGTGGCTGCCAAGAAGGTTTCGCCGTTCTCGTAGCGAACACGGAGGCAGTTGGCCTCTTCGCTTTGCCCGAAAACGCCGATCGTTTTGTACAGGAAGGGTCGCTTGTCCCTGTTGTGCGCGTAGAGTGCAAGCGCTACCTTTTCGGATACGCCTCTCTTGTACGTTGTGCGGAAAACGTAGTCGAAGAACACCTTGATGTCGTCTGCAGGAGGTTCTTGGTTGAAGGCACAAGGAAATAGACATTCCCCGCTGTATACACACTGCATGGTGTACCTGAAGATGTCGAGCTTGAAAATTTTGTCTGTGGACTTGACGGGTATTTCGTACGCCACCGTTCCTCCTTCTCTGATCTCGCTTTGGCAGATAGGACGGATTAAATCATCCTTTCGCTTGAATTTGAGGTCGGGGTGCAGAAAGCACCTGTTCATCGTTTGACCACCAAGCAATATTAATTAATATATCAAGCGACGCAACCAACCAACCAACAGAATTTAAATTTAAAATATAAGACTCGTATTATACCCAAAGATGCCTCCCGTATCGTGCCAACCCCCGACTTGCTACCTCACCCGTCCGAGGAA
>CBFIGQ010000072.1:0-1090 GCA_965662335.1 Minisyncoccia bacterium | reverse complement strand
GCAATATTCATAAGCCTTTTGATTCCATCCAGCTTTTCGATTCTGTACGGGTCTTGACCCGTCTGTTACATAGGGTCCATGATGAGTTCGATATCAAGGTTACTTTTACCGACCATCAGCGTCGTGCCAAACGGCGAATGGTCGGTATCCAGTATGCCAAAACAAAAAAGCAGCGTTATCCTCTGTATAAAGATCTGCTCAAGGTCACCCAAAAGACCATCGGTTACGCCATCAAAGCCGAGGAAGTTTTGGGGAAGTTTTGCCTGACGAATATCGCACTGTTCGGATTGCTCAGCGACATCAAACATTTTGGTGACTTGGCCAGGCAGGTATACGATCAGACCTTTCGGCGTGTCATCCAAGGCGAAAGCGTTCTGGCCTACCAAAAGGTGGTTTCGATTTTCGAAGAACATACCGACGTCATCGTAAAGGATCGCCGGGATACCCACTATGGTCATAAAATTTGCCTGACCGGCGGCGCTTCCAACCTGATCCTGGATTGCGTTATTCTTGAAGGCAATCCTGCCGACACGGATTTGGTTGAACAGATGCTTGATCGTCAACAACAGATCTATGGTCGGTATCCGTTGAAGGTGGCTTTGGACGGTGGGTTCGCCTCCAAGGACAACTTGTCGAAAGCCAAAGAGCGCAAAATCAAAGATGTTTGTTTCGCCAAGAAACGCGGTTTGAAAGAAACGGACATGTGCCGCAGCGATTATGTTTACAAAAAGCTTCGGCGGTTTCGCGCCGGGATCGAGGCCGGGATATCCTGGCTCAAACGCAGTTTCGGTCTGACGCGTTGTACCTGGAAAGGGTTCCGTTCTTTCAAATGTTACGTTCTGTCATCGGTTGTTGCCGCCAATTTGCTAACGATGGCCAGAAAGAAACTGGCGACCGCCTAAAAGGCAACTTCTGGCCGACCGCTGAACAACCAGCGGATAGGCACGCCTGTACGATGGACTTTATGGGCATATAACCGATATGTATTTGTTCTGGCCCTGAATTTACTTCTCATCGAAGCTTCGGATTTTTTTTCTTCGCTGAGAAGATTAAAAACATCCATTACTGGATGGGAACTAACTATCGAGCA
>CBFIGQ010000071.1:0-1303 GCA_965662335.1 Minisyncoccia bacterium | reverse complement strand
CTCCGCGCTGCGTGTGGCGCTGGTTGCCCGGTGCCACGACCTGGACGTGGACGTGTCGGTGCAGCCGCGCGGGCTGGCCCGACGGGGCGTGCATCTGGTGGTCATGGATGTGGACTCGACGCTGATCCAGGACGAGGTCATCGAGGTGCTGGCCTCGTACGCGGGCAAGGAGGCTCAGGTCCGCGGGATCACCGAGGCGGCCATGCGCGGCGAGCTGGACTTCGCTGAGTCGCTGCATGCCCGGGTGACTGAGCTCGCCGGGCTCCCCGTGGAGGTCCTCGACAGGGCTCGATCGGACATCCGGCTCACCCCGGGGGCGCGCACCCTGTGCCGGACCCTCAACGGGCTCGGGTACCGGATCGCTCTGGTCAGCGGGGGCTTCTCCGAGGTCATCGGGCCGATCGCCGAGGAGCTCGGCGTGGACGCCGTGCGGGCCAACGGGCTGGAGGTGGTCGACGGCCACCTGACCGGACGGGTCCGTGGGCCGGTGATCGACCGGGCCGCCAAGGCCAGTGCGTTGCGTGAGTTCGCGGCGGAGTTCGGGATCGACGTGAGTCGGACGGTCGCGATCGGTGATGGGGCCAACGATCTCGACATGCTGGCGGCGGCCGGGCACGGGATCGCGTTCAACGCCAAGCCGGTGGTGCAGGCGGCCGCGGACTCGGCCATCAACGTCCCGTACCTGGACACCGTGCTGTACCTGATGGGCATCTCCCGCGAGGAGGTCGAGGGGGCGGACGCAGCTGCTGGGGTCGTGCCGCTCAGCCCTTCGGGGTCGTGAAGGCGGTGAGCTCCGCGTGCCCCGGGCGGAGCGCGGCCCACGGCTGAGCGGCGCTCAGGACGGCCACGGCGCAGGTCGGGAACTTGGTTGCCACGCGCTGGCGCAGGTCTGGGTTCCCCGGTCCGCAGAGGCTCAGGACCAGCTCGGACACGCCCGGTTCGTGGCCGAGCACCAGCACCGTCTGGGCCTGCTCCGGCAACTGCCCGACGAGTTCGACCATGTTCCCGCCCCAGGCGTCGTAGATGCGTTGGTCGATCTCCACGGGCCCGCGATGATCAAGCTCGCCGTTCATCAGCTCCCAGGTCTGCTGGGTGCGCCGGGTCGGGCTGATCAGGGCCAGGTCGAGGGCGCCGACGAGCTCACGGATCCGTCTGCCCATCCTGGGTGCGTCCTTCTGGCCCCTCGGACCCAACGGCCGCTCGCGATCAGGCACGCCCGGCGGCCATGCGGACTTCGCGTGTCGCACGACCAGAAGCCGACTGCTCACCACGGTAATCGGTCTCCGCTCCCGGCGGCCACGTC
>CBFIGQ010000070.1:0-1003 GCA_965662335.1 Minisyncoccia bacterium | reverse complement strand
CGCGTTCGCTGGTGCAGGCCGTCCCGATCCCTGATCCGGCGGTGGAACTGGCGCGCAAGCATCCGGTTCTGGAAGGCGATCTGCCGTCGCCGCTGTCGCCTCCGTCCGGATGTGTGTTCCGGACGCGGTGTCCGGTTGCGCAGGCCTCCTGCGCAGATGAGTTGCCAGCAATGCAGCAGATTTCAGCCGGCCATACGTCTGCCTGCCCGATCACCGCCCGGGAACGCCTTCAGCCCGCTTCCTGAGCGCCTCGGGTCACTGCGCACGGGATGATTGGTGGCTGTCACTGTGTCGGGGTGTGTCTGAGCAACAGGCTTTTGTTGCAGGCTCTTGATTCCCGTCTGTCCCGCGTGTAGATGCGCCCGGTGGTTCCGGTTGGAGCTGCGACTCAATCAGCGGGACACAGGCAGGGACAGCGCGAAATTCGCAACGTCTGACACCTCACGCCCGCTTAAACGTGAAACGCCGAGGTCATCCTGCTGTCGCAAAGGGTGCATCCGGCAAGGAGATGCGACATGAAATTGAATGAACTCAGCCCCGCCGCAGGGTCGACACAGTCGAAGAAGCGTATTGGCCGTGGTCCCGGCTCCGGCAAGGGTAAAACCGCTGGTCGTGGTATCAAGGGTCAGAAATCCCGCTCGGGTGTGGCGCTGAACGGCTACGAGGGTGGCCAGATGCCACTCTACATGCGTTTGCCGAAGCGCGGCTTCAACAAACCGAACCGCAAGCAATGGTCTGTTGTGAACCTCGGCCTGATCCAGAAGTTTGTCGATGCCGGCAAAATCGACATCAAAGCGCCGGTCACCGAAGACGTGTTGATCGAATCGGGCCTTGTCCGCCGCAAGCTGGACGGTATCCGCGTTCTGGCCAAAGGTGAGTTTTCCGCCAAAGTTGACCTGCAGGTCTCGGGTGCTTCGAAAGCTGCTGTTGAGGCAGTAGAGAAGTCCGGTGGCTCGCTTTCGGTCACTTCCGCGAAGACGGCCGAATAAGAGGTTGTGGGGGG
>CBFIGQ010000069.1:0-1463 GCA_965662335.1 Minisyncoccia bacterium | reverse complement strand
ATTGCCGATGTGCGCGATTCCGATGAAGGCAGGGAGGGCCTGAGCGCTTTCCTGGAGAAGCGCCCGGCCAATTGGCTTAACTAGTTAACTGGCTCCGTCGAACCAGTCGGCAAAACCGTAGGTGCTGGACGGCCCTATGTGCAATTGTTCCAGCACGCCGTGCCCTACCCTGTCACCGCAGGTGGCCTTTACTATCTGCTGAATGTGCAGATTCTCCAGGGCAAGGGGATCCAGCTCACTGTCTTTCCAGCTCTCCCCCGCTATGGCCAGCTCCCCGTGCCACTTGCCGTGCCCCCACTCGGGGTGCTGGTAGCCCAGGCCTTTCATCCTATGAACCAGGACCGGTTCCAGCTGGACTTCCATTGTCTCGCCGGAACGGTCGCGCATGGTAACCACCGCAGAGGCCGCCCGGCGGGTACCCGGCGCCATGCACAAGCTGTGCTCCACCCTGCCCTGCCAAATTCGGCTGCCGGGATCATTGGTCCCGGGAATGTCGGCCTGGGAGGGATGCCGGGGCAGGAAACACTGATCGGTATGCCACTGGTTGCCCTCGCCATCCTCAAACCATCCGGCGAGGCTGCACTCATCCTGCCAATGGATGGGCACCCAGTTGAAATGAATGGCCTGGAATTCTGACAGCGGCGCGCCGCCCGTGTAAGCGTCTCCCACCGGGCGAATACCCCAGGAGCGATCCTTGAGGCCAAAGGTGCTGCGGCTATCTACCTTGAGTTCTTTCCCGTCGTAGCGAATCCAGCCCTGCCACTGACCGAACTGGTCCAGACGCGTGGCGTCCATCACAATATGCCGCTCATTGCGCAGGGTTTGCCGGCCCTCCTCGATACACGCGGTATAGGGTGTAAAGAGCAGGTCGCACTCGATGCCAGTCTCATTGGGCTCTATCACCAGGCGATGCCGGCCCATGGGCTCGAGAATCTGCAGGGCAAAGGGTCCTACGATGGTCTCGGTGGGCTCCTGGGGCGCGCGGCGGGAACCGTGGAAAGCGTACTGGTGGCCATCGATCGCCAGGCTGAGGCTGCAGTCCATGATGCCCAGGTTGGGGTAGCGGCACAGTGCCACGCCAAAATAGAAACTGCCGTCCCGGGCATGGCCGTTGTACCAGAAGCGATCATAGGTGAAGCGGTCACTGGAGGCAGTGTGAAACAGCGGCTGGGCCGTCTGGTGGATGGGATAATCATCGAATTTGGATAACACGGCTGGGTAGCCTCCTGAGTATGGGCTGGACAGTAAAGAATAGCAAATCAAACCGCTCTCAGCAGCGGCCGAAATGACCGGGACGGCGTTCGGTCACGGCCTGTATACCTTCAGCGTGATCCCGGGTTGTAGCCAGGCGCAGTTGCTCGTCGTATTCACGCTGCAGTTGCAGCTCCACTGCATCCGCCAGGCCTGCGCGCAGGGTGGCCCGGGTCGACTCTACTGCCAGCGGTGCGGCAGCGCCGATTTCC
>CBFIGQ010000068.1:0-1239 GCA_965662335.1 Minisyncoccia bacterium | reverse complement strand
TATAGCATAATTAACGTTATGAAAGCTCAACTCAAAATAGATAATATAATGTAAAAAAACCTTGCTATATTCTTACCATTTTGTAAAAAGAGAAGGTTTAATATTATTGCAGTGCCAATAGAAAGTTGATGATTCTAAATTTTTAAAAAGTTTAACTTAAGGTAAAGATAAGGTGTACGCTTACTTACATTAGAGAATATTGTAGATATAGCTTGGCATCACTACTGATAATATTTATATAACGGTGTTTGTTGTAATTATTGCTATGATGATAAGTAGGCTACAAAAATTGCTATAGCAGAATCTAGTAGCCATTTATACCGTATCGTTTGAAATTGGCAGACTGATACCACTAATATGTTTTTATTTTGGGGAAAATAACATGGCAGAGAAAAACTACTATGACATTTTAGGGGTCAAAAAAGACGCCTCAGACGCTGATATCAAAAAAAAATACCGCAAGCTTGTGCGTCAGTATCATCCCGATGTCAGTGATCATCCAGATGCTGATAATAAAATTGCAGAAATAAACAACGCTTACGAAACGATCAGAGATAAAGACAAGCGCGCTGAATATGACGCTATGCTCAATAATCCGTTTGCAGGTCAAAGTAGATCAAGTGGGTTTGGTGGCAGTGGGCAAACTGGTGCGGGTCAAGGTGGGTTTCGCTGGGAAGATATCAAAGATCAGTTTGGCGACGGTGAGGCCTTTGGTGATGGTGGTTTTCGCTTCGATGACATTTTTTCAGCGTTTGGTCGCGGTGCACGTGGGTCAACTGGTGGACAAACCGGCAGTCGCTCTCAAAGCAGCGGTTTCGATCAGTTTGGCGGCTTTGGGACGCAAGATAGCAAAGGTCAAGATCAGCATGCCGAGATTACCGTTGACTTATCTTCAGTCTATAGTGGCGACGACTATAGTATTAAGCGAAACGGCCCTGGTCGTCAGCCCAATGGTAATGTCGACTATGACAATAAAACCCTTAAGATAAAAATTCCTAAAGGTATCACTGACGGTAAGCAAATTCGTTTAGCAGGGCAAGGTGCTGCTGGTAGCAGTAATGGCAAAAATGGCGATTTGTTTTTGAAGGTTAAAATTCGTCATGATGCCAATATTCGCTTAGAGGGCGCTGATGTTTATCAAACGGTAAATATAACACCTTGGGAAGCCGCTTTAGGCGAAAAAATCAATGTCACTACGCCTGCTGGAACTTTAGGCGTTACTATTCCAAGTAACAGTAA
>CBFIGQ010000067.1:0-1467 GCA_965662335.1 Minisyncoccia bacterium | reverse complement strand
CGCAGCAGGTGCTGGATGTCGTGGATGGCCTCGTAGGCCAGCGTCCGCAGGGCCTCGGGGGAGACCTGCAGGAACGTGCGCCCGCCTGCCTCCACCGTGCTCACGCCCTCAGCGGTGAGCAGGCGGTAGGGGGTCTCGTCGGCACCTGTGGGCAACAGGTCGGTGTAGGTGAAGTCGGCCATGGATCGAGCGTAGTCCGCCCATGATCAGCACGCCGCGGCGGCCGATTGTGCGGACCGGCCCGTCATGGTCCACCATCGTGTCCATGGGTGAGCAGGCCGCTGGGCGCACGTCGTCGCGCGGGAACCAGGTCGGCATGGACATGGTCCGCTCGCTCGGCCTCGTGGCGATCGGCCTCGTCATCTGGCTGTACTTCGCGCACCCGCAGACCCCGGACGCGATCCGCGAGGTGCAGTGGGCCCCGGTCGCCCAGTCGGCTGCCGCCAGCGCCCCGTACGAGGTCGTTGCCCCGCCCGTGACCTTCGCCTGGCCGGCGACCAGCGCCCGCGTGGAGCCGCAGCCCGATGGGACCCTCGCCTGGCAGGTCGGGTTCTACACACCTGACGAGGAGTACGCGGCAGTCCTGCAGCGCGGGGAGTTCCCCGAGCAGGCCCAGGGGGCGCGCCAGGACTGGATCGATGAGCAGACCCGCAACGGTGTGGCCGGCGATTCGGGGACGCTCTCCGGACGCGACTGGGTGCGGTTGGAGGGCGACCCCACGCCTGACGAGCGTCGCTCGCTGGTGCTGATCGAGGGGGGCACGGCCACCGTCGTGACCGGGTCAGCATCGTGGGCCGAGCTGGAGACCCTGGCTGCGACCCTTGCTCCGGTCGAGCCGTCCTGAGGCTTGGCGCAGCCCTCGCTCAGCCGCTGGAGCCCTGCTCCGTGGAGTTCCCGGTGAGCCCCGGTCGGGCCGCCTCGATCCGCTCGCGGGCGCCGTCCAGGTGCGCCTGGCAGATGTCGGCCAGGGCATTGCCGCGCTCCCACAGGGCGAGCGACATCTCCAGGTTGACCGTGCTGGACTCCAGCCCGGTGACGACCTGGTCCAGGGCGGCCCGGGCCTGCTCGTAGCTGAGACTGGTGAGGTCCTCGGGGGTGCCGCCCGGCAGGGGCGTGCTGGGCTCGGTCATGACGCCGATGCTACGTCGGTGACGTCGGCGCGGAAGTGCCCGGTCGAGACACGCACCCGGACCTCGTCGCCGGTGTGCAGCTGGTCGGCGGCCCGCACGAGCGCACCGCCGGGCCCAACCACGACGGCGTACCCGCGATCGAGGGTGGCCAGCGGTGACAGCGCCCGGGCCCGGGCACGCAGGTGGGCGAGGTCCCGCTCCTGGGCGGTGATCCGGTTCTCCATCGCTCGGAACCCCCGCTCCCGCGCGGACTGCACCTCAGCGGAGAGCCGCGGCAGCAGCCCTGCCGGATCAGCCATCGCCGGGCGGCTGCGCGTCTGCTCGAGCCAGGTCCGGG
>CBFIGQ010000066.1:0-1340 GCA_965662335.1 Minisyncoccia bacterium | reverse complement strand
CGCCCTGTTCCTTAACCAATCTTCCAATAAAAACAAATAGAGGAAGTGATTCGTCTAGCCCAAATTTTTTGCAAAGGTCTGACTTATTGGCCCTCTTCCCTGTTGTAAAATCTACAATTTCACGGGTTATGTCCAATAACTCCTGCTTCATTAAATAAGCGATTTATATAAATCTTCTACTTGCTTGGCAATAGCAATCCAATCAAAGGTTTCTTCCACCCTTCTTCTTCCGTTCTTTGCCATTTGATTTGTGCGCTCTTTATCTGTGATCAATTGATTTACTCCTTCAGCGAGGTCTCTTGAAAATTTATCAGGGTTTTTTGGTTCAAAAGGGGCTTCCTCCTGTTGTTCCAGTTCAACTAACAATCCAGTCTCACCGTGAACTACAACTTCTTTTATACCACCTACAGCACTGGCTACAACTGCCGTTTCACAAGCCATCGCTTCAATATTAATTATCCCAAATGGCTCATAAATTGACGGGCAGCAAAACACATCTGCATGAGAATACAACTGAATTACCTCTTCCTTTTCTAACATGACATCGATCCAAATAACATTATCCCTGCTTTTTTTAACCTCAGCAACGCTATCTTCCATCTCCTTTGCGATTTCAGGTGTATCCGGTGCACCGGCACAAAGCACAATCTGGGTATCGGAATCTATGTATTTAACTGCATTGACAAGATGTATAATACCCTTTTGCCTGGTAATTCTACCCACAAACAACACAAAAGGCTTAGTTTGGTCAATACCGTACTTCTCTAATGTAGAAACTTTATCTGTAACAACGTATTCCTGAAGGTTAATACCATTATAAATTACCTTAACCTTTTCCTGATCAACATTAAAATTATTCAGCACATCAACTTTTGTTTCTTCTGAAACAGCAATGATGGCATCTGCCATTTCTATGGCCGTTTTTTCAACCCATGAGGAGGCATCATAACCTCTCCCAAGCTGTTCTCTTTTCCAGGGTCGCAATGGCTCCAGTGAATGAGTCGTAATGACTAGTGGAATTCCATAACAAAGTTTGGCTACAATTCCGGCGAATTGGGCATACCAGGTATGGCAATGCACCACATCAGCATCTATTTCATCAGCATTCATTTGAATACATGTGCTCAAGGTTTTAAATACTGCTTTTAACTTGTCATTCGAGTTGTCAAAATGAGCATTTTCAAAAGGAAATCCTTTAACAGACAAATTCCCGTTCTTTTCATCCTGATCCCCAAAGGATCGCACATCAACTTCCATTAATTTTGAGAGTTCTCCTGCTAAATACTCCACATGAACTCCGGCCCCTCCATAGACATAAGGCGGAAATTCTCTTGTAAAAA
>CBFIGQ010000065.1:0-1068 GCA_965662335.1 Minisyncoccia bacterium | reverse complement strand
CGCCACCAATACCAATAGCTGTGGTAATTCCTAAACCTTCTTTTACTACTTGGTCTGCAGCTTCATAGGTTAAGGTACCGGATTTTGATACAATTCCTACTTTTCCTTTTTTGAATACAAAGCCAGGCATAATACCAACTTTAGCTTCTCCCGGCGTGATAACACCCGGACAGTTAGGACCAATTAATCTACAATCTTTATCTTTTATATAATCTGAAGCGACAATCATGTCAGCAACAGGAATACCTTCAGTAATAGTAATAATAACTTTAATTCCAGCATCTGCAGCTTCCATAATAGCATCTGCAGCAAATGCAGGTGGTACGAAAATAATTGTTGTGTCTGCACCTACTTTTTCAACAGCTTCTTGAACCGTATTAAAAACAGGCTTGTCTAAATGGGTTTGCTCTCCTTTTCCAGGCGTAACACCACCAACAACATTTGTTCCATATTCAATCATTTGACCAGCGTGAAAAGTACCTTCACTACCTGTAAAACCTTGAACTATTATTTTTGAATTTTTATTTACTAAAACACTCATTTAAGTATATTTTTTTATTGTTTTAAAACGATTACAAAAGTAATCTTTTGACCGCTATTTGTAAAAGTATTTTATGAATTTATTTTATTGAAAGCATTTGAATTTAAAGTATCTGTATCAGCTGGTTGGCTCATATCGTAAACCCTGAACAATTTGTTATCTTTCAATTCAAAAATTGAAACATAATGCGCCAAAGGAATTTCCTCTTCGGTTTCAATTGTAGATGCAAATAAAGTATACCTTGCTGTTACAACATGATTATCTTCTAATAGATGACTTAATTCAAAACGTAAACTATCATATGATTCTGTAATTCTTTTGAAGAATTCTACCGTATCATTAAAATCACGAAACTTGTAGCCTTGGCTACTATTCCAATGAACTTCACATTCATTATGATAATATTTTTCAATGACATTAATATCATTGGCAATGTCTGAATTAAAAAAATTAATTACTACTTCTTTTGATGTCATTTACTTATTCTTTAATTTTTTCAATATTTCTGGAATTTGCCTGATGTAAGC
>CBFIGQ010000064.1:0-1423 GCA_965662335.1 Minisyncoccia bacterium | reverse complement strand
GGTGGTGCTTACTTCAATGCCGGACAAGATTGCGCGCAGCCTTGTCGCATCATGGTGGCAGATAAGGTTTACGACAAAGTCGTTGCTGAACTAGCATCGTCAGTCGCTGAAATTAAAATTGGTTCGCAGCGAGAAGAGGGCGTCGAAATGGGGCCATTAATTTCTGAAGCTCAGCGTGAACGTGTCTCTGGTTTTGTAGAACGCGCTCGTGGTAAAGCGGAAGTGGTTGCTGGCGGGCAGATGGGCGATGCGATTGGTATGGAAGCTGGTTTCTTCTATCAACCAACCGTCGTTGCCAATGTTGATAATGATGCGGAATTGGCGTGTCAGGAAGTATTCGGCCCCGTGGTTTCTGTGTCACGGTTCTCAGATAAAGAAGAAGCATTGCAGCTGGCTAATGCCAGTCGTTACGCACTGGCTTCTTCAATCTGGACAAAAGATGTGGGTCTGGCAATGGAAGTTTCCAGCCGCCTGCGCTACGGATTTACTTGGGTGAATACCCACGGAATCGCAACGCCTGAGATGCCTTGGGCAGCCATGAAAGGCTCTGGTACTGGTTGCGATATGTCGGTATATGCACTGGATGCTTATACCTCGGTAAGACACGTTATGGTGGCACACTCATGAGTCGATTAAGTGGAAAAACAGCTTTAGTTACGGGCGGCAGACAAGGTATTGGTCGCTCAATTGTCGAGCATTTTCATCAGCAAGGAGCCCGAGTATTTACCTGTGGTCGTGGTGATCGTCCTGCGGATTTGCCAGATGATATTTTGTGGCAGCAAACGGATGTCTCTGACAAAGCCCAAGTTGAAGCGTTAAAGGAGTCTGTTGTTGAAGCCTTCGGTGAGTTATCGATCCTGGTTAACAACGCTGGTGTGCAGATCGAAAAAACAGTACTGGAAACCAGCGATGATGACTGGGATAGGCTGATGGGTGTTAATGCTAAAGGTCTGTTTCTGTGTTGCCGCGAGCTTATTCCCGTAATGGCGCAGTGTGGTTCGATTATCAATATCGGTTCGATTTCCGGTAAAACTGCTGATCCTGGCTTAGCCATCTACAACGCCTCTAAAGCCTTTGTGCACGGACTAACTCGCTCCATTGCTGTCGACCATGGCCCAGCTGTTCGCTGCAATGCTATTTGCCCCGGTTGGATTATGACGGATATGGCAGATGCTGCATTTGATCTAGCTAAAGACCCGCAAGTGGCCAAGCAAGATGCGCTGGCTCGTCATGCGGTCGGACGATTTGGTGAGCCTGCGGATATTGCACAAATGGCGGTATGGCTGGCATCAGATGATTCGGCTTTTGCAACGGGTCAGTGTTACACCGTCGATGGTGGATTGACCGGGGCATCACCTTTAAATCCCGGATTGTTTTAAATCCATGGTTATATTTCGGAGCGATTAATGACTACTGCAATAAA
>CBFIGQ010000063.1:0-1016 GCA_965662335.1 Minisyncoccia bacterium | reverse complement strand
GTTTTCTAGCAGTTCACGCCATAAAATTGACTTATCGGTGATGTCCACTGTTTCTGAATTAACAGTTAAAGACGTTGAGCGACAAGACGCAATAGCGGTATAAACACTCGCTATTTCAGCATAAAGTATGAATAACGCGCCCTTTTGCTTCATTGCGTAGTTGCTCCCCACAATTCAGCGGTGATGTCATAAAAGTCTAGGTTGTATTGATTTTGACTAATACCAAGCACTCTAAAAAACTGGCTTCTGTGGCCGATTCTGTACTTATCGCTTAGTCGTGTGTCTAGTGTAAATGTCTGATTTTGGCGAATAGAGAAAACAAAACGCTCAGTGTGGTCTAGTTCGCCGCGATTAAAATTGACATGAGTTGCACTCACGCCTACTTTTGAATGGCTTGCAGCTTTTGCCCAGCAAGACCCAAGCGAAGTCCATGTCGTATCGAATCCGCCATTGCCATCGGCGGCATTCGACTCAACATCAATCGTGATTCGATGTTTTAGGTCGCCAATATTGATAATCATACATTGAATACCCGATACTGATTTAACACACCCATGACTAAGGCAGGTATATCGGTCGCTCCGCGATTAAAAAAGCGATAGGTGATAAGGTCTAATAATGACTGTTTTAATGGTGCAAGTGATGAAAGAGTAGTGGCTACTGTCCACTCAATCACAATGACTTCATCGCCATAATAAGCTGAATTTAGGCGTAGGCGTCCTGTATTTGAGTTGTAAACGTAGTCGGTAAATGCTTCGTCGTCGATAGTGACACTAACCGATGTCGCGGTAATACGCGGTGAATAAAAGAATGTTTTGCCATCGTCTGAGATATAAGTAGTACGCCAAACTTGCGAGATAATTACGTTTTTCGTGTAGCTTTCGATTTCTCGACGGCATGATGTGATTAAAGAAGTTATTAAACTATCTTCGTCGCTATTCTCAATCTTTGCCCATGCCTTAACCTGTGCTGCGGTCAATGGCTCTGTTGCGGATTCGGATATTAACAAAGACATT
>CBFIGQ010000062.1:0-1159 GCA_965662335.1 Minisyncoccia bacterium | reverse complement strand
GTACTGGGCCGTCACCTCGAGGTCGTCCAGCAGAAGCGTGTTGACCCGATCCTCGACATCGTTCATCACTGAGGCCGGCACGGCGGCCGGGTTCGGGAAGTCGAAGCGCAACCGACCCGGGGAGTTCTCCGAACCCATCTGGGTGGCGGTCTCACCGAGGATCTCCCGGAAGGCCTTGTGGATCATGTGCGTGGCTGTGTGGGCCCGCGAGATGGCCAACCGGCGCGGGATGTCGACCTGCCCGATCGCTTCGGCACCGACCTCGGCCATGCCGTCCACGACGCTGGCCCGGTGCACGAACAGGCCGGGAACCGGCTGCTGGACGTCGAACACCTCGAGGACCGTGCCGCCGGCCAGTTCGATCCGGCCCTGGTCGCCGATCTGGCCGCCGCCCTCGGCATAGAACGCCGTGCGGTCCAGTACGGCCTCGACATGGGTGCCCGGGCCAGCCGCAGCCACCGACTGGCCGTCGACGAGCAGCCCGCGCAGGGTGCCCTCGCTGGTCACCTCGGAGTACCCGGTGAAGTCGGTGATCCCCGAGGCGTCCATCACCTCCCGGTACACCGTGGCTGGCGTCAGACCGGCCTTGCGGACCCGGGCGTCAGCCTTGGCCCGCTCCTTCTGCTCGGACATGAGCCGACGGAAGCCGTCCTCATCGACGGCGACGCCCTGGTCGGCGGCGATCTCGAGGGTGATCTCGATGGGGAACCCGAAGGTGTCATGCAGCGCGAAGGCCTCAGTGCCGGGCAGCGTGCTCTCACCGGTGGACTTGATCTTCGCGACGGCGGTGTCCAGCAGGGTGGTGCCCCGACCCAGCGTCTCGAGGAAGGAGGCCTCCTCGCCGACCGCGACTGAGGTGATCCGCCCCGAGTCGACCACCAGCTCCGGGTACTGGGGACCCATGGCCTCGATCGCGGCGCCGACGAGGTGGGCCATCGATGGGTCCTGGGCGCCGAGCAGGCGCATCTTCTGCACGACCCGGCGCATGATCCTGCGCAGCACGTACCCGCGCCCCTCGTTTCCGGGCAGCACGCCGTCGCCGATCAGGAAGGCGCAGGTGCGGGTGTGGTCGGCGACCACACGCAGGTCAACATCGGTCTTGTGCCCGGCCCCGTAGCGGGCTCCGGAGAGCTCCATCGCCTGTTCGAGGATGTGCATG
>CBFIGQ010000061.1:0-1187 GCA_965662335.1 Minisyncoccia bacterium | reverse complement strand
CAAACCAACACTTTCACCAAGGCCTTTAAGTAATAAGTCATTAGAAAGTGTGATGTATGCATGTATCGGATCTTTTATGTCCTCTATGCCTTGCAATGCATAATCTAAACGCATTTGGCCTTCTGATTCGAAAGGCAAGGTAACAATAGCTAAACAGTTAATATTTAATTCACGGGCAATTTTGGCAATCAACGGGCTTGCTCCCGTTCCAGTCCCGCCGCCAAAACCCGCAGTAATTATAACAATGTCACTGTCCATAATAGCACTGCGTAACATTTCTTCTCTCTCTTGGGCTGCTTGCAAACCAATACTGGGATCAGCACCTGCCCCGTAACCATTTGTTAAGTTTTCACCAATAAGAATTTTTTTCTCTACATTAATACTGTTCAGTGCTGCAAGGTCTGTATTCACTGCAATCAGGTTTACTTGTCCTGATAAGTTATTTTCATGGAGCATGTTAACTGTGTTACAACCACAACCGCCGATGCCAACAACAGTTATTAATAATTCTGGATTACCGTGTAAAAGTTCTTTCATACTAGTCCTTATGAATAGCCTAATAAATAGTTAACAGTTGCGTAAATAAGCGTTAAAACGTCTTATCGCATATTGATTTTCAATGCCTTTTTTTGAGTACTATTTTCTCGTTTTTATAATTATACCCATCACACCTCAACGTGCAGATTTCAGCAAGTCGATAAAGGGTTAGGTACAAGGCATTGATTGACGAGAATAGTTATTCTATTTTCTAAATCAATAACGCCGTAGATGACCCTTTATCGCCTTGCCCAACGGGAGCTAAACTAGTTCATCAGTCCAGCGTTACGATACTTGATAAGGGAATAACCATTATCTGCGTAACGCGCCTTGCTCTGATTTCCTAGTTTAGCTCTGAACCTGCATCTTGAAGTGTAATGGGTATATATCACTAATTTTTTACTTATGTATTCAGCACTCAATTTACTTTTTTAGGTCTTATTTTTTACCAATATTTAACTACAATATTTTGTATTTGAGTATTCATTATAGTGATCAAATTACTCATGATCCACACAAAAGATAACTCTTAGATCCCTTTAAGGATCATATTGTAAAATTAAATACTCTTTGTGATATTCCACAAAAATTATCCCCTCTCCAAAACATATATAACAGACACAAATTCTCAAGACTCCATTATTGATATT
>CBFIGQ010000060.1:0-1441 GCA_965662335.1 Minisyncoccia bacterium | reverse complement strand
CGACATAGAGGAAGTCAGCCAGCTGGCGGATCACCTGCTGTTACTGGAGGCGGGACGGTCCGTTGGCCAGGGCTCCCTACTGGCGCTTTGTGGCCGGCTGGACACACACCTGTCCCATGATGAGCAGGCTGCCGCCATCGTCGTTGGTACTATCCTGGGCCACGATACCGACTTCGACCTGACCGAACTTGAAGTGGAAGGCCAGACGCTTCTGGTGGGGCCACAACAGCAGCTCCCGGGGCAACGCCGACGCCTGAGAATACCCGCCCGCGATGTCAGTGTGTGCAGACAAAAACCCGATGACAGCAGCATACTGAACATCCTGCCTGTCACGCTCATCCAGATCGAAGCTGACGGCGCAGCCCGGGTCCTGCTGAGGCTGGCTCTGGGCTCCCAGTTCCTGCTGGCCCGCATCACCCGCAAATCCGCCAGCAAGCTGCAATTGCGGGTGGGCGACCAGCTGTTCGCACAGATCAAAAGCGCCGCCCTGCTAATGGAGTCTCCCGCTTATCATGAATGAACATCCCTACGACCGCCTCGGCCCGGACATGGTGATAGACGCCGTGGAATCCGCCGGTTACCTCAGTGACGCCCGCCTGCTGGCCCTGAACAGTTACGAAAACCGGGTTTACCAGGTCGGCATAGAAGATGATGTGCCACTGATTGCCAAGTTCTATAGACCGGAGCGCTGGAGCGACGCCCAGATCCTGGAGGAACACCGGTTCAGCCTGGAGCTGGAGGACGCAGAAATTTCGGTAGTCGCCCCCATGGTCGATGCCGAGGGCAAGACCCTCCACGAGTTCGAGGGCTTTCGCTTTGCCCTGTTCAAGCGCCGGGGCGGCCACTCTCCGGAACTGGATAATTTCGACAACCTGCTGGTGCTGGGCAGGACGCTTGGACGCATCCACGCGGTGGGTAAAGCCGCAAGCTTCCAGGACCGCCAGGAAATCACGGTGCAGCGCATGCTGGCCGACAGCCGGGAGTTTCTGCTGGAGGGTTTCATTCCCTCATCGCTGGTACCCGCCTATAGCACGCTTACCCGTGATCTGCTGCAGGGTGTCTAGGAAATCTATTCGGAGGTGGGCGCCAATGACGTAATCCGCATCCACGGCGACTGCCATGTCGGCAACATTTTGTGGCGCGATAATACGGCCCACTTCGTCGACCTGGATGACTGTTGCACTGCTCCTGCGGTACAGGATCTGTGGATGTTCCTCAGCGGCGACCGGCCCTACCGCCAGCTGCAGCTATCCGAACTGGTAGAGGGTTATTCTGAGTTCTGCGACTTCGACCCCCGCCAGTTACGCTGGCTGGAGGCGCTGCGCACGATGCGCCTGACCCACTACGCGGCATGGCTGGCCCGGCGCTGGAATGACCCGGCATTTCCCCGCAGTTTTACCTGGTTCAATACAGAGCGTTACTGGGCGGATCACATCCTGGA
>CBFIGQ010000059.1:0-1271 GCA_965662335.1 Minisyncoccia bacterium | reverse complement strand
TTTTTCCTCGATTTGAATACGCTCCATAATGTCTTACTAGATGCATACCTACTTCAGGAACGTGTTGTAAGATTCTAGGAAAGAAGTCATAATAATGTAATGTTAGTATTTTCTCTTTAGGTTTTTTCTTGTCGTCTCTATCCTTGTAATCTTTATATCTAAAACTGATGTAATCACCTTCAATATTAGTTATCTTATATTCACTAATACAAGCTCGTTTTATGTATCTCCCTATATATTTAATTAGATTAAGTAAATTATCTACAGGTTTTTCAAGATGTATAATCCAATCTTTCTTATTAATGGATGTAATGAAGGCTCCAAACTCTTCCCGCGAATGAAAATGATGTTTTAGTTTCTTCTTGTCAAATGCTATAAAAAGCTCATCTTCAAATTTATGTCTAAACTTTTTTTTGAGGAATTTATAGTTAACAAAATCACTAGAGTTTATTTTAACTAATTCCTTACTCTCATTGTGAATACCTCCCCAGGCTACTAACATATGGGCATGAGGATGAAATTTTTTTTGTTCGCCAAAAGAGTGAGATACTGATGTAATGCCAGTTTTTAGGTTGTATTTACTGCTAATCCAGTCAGTGAAAGTATGAGCTGCTGCACGTTGTAATGCACCAAAGAGTAATCGTCTATTAAGTTTAATAAGCGGGATCAGTTCGTGGGGTAGGGTGCAGGTTATATGACGGTGAGGTACGGCAAGTAACTTTTGATGAACTTTATTGGCCCATTCAACGGTGTCTTGGTAACTGCATGTGGGACAAAAACGATGTTTACAACTATGGTATATTTTTTTGATTTCACCACATTCTGGACATGCATAAACATCTATACCTAAAGCTGCAGTACGACATACCCGAATGGCATTAATCGCTTTAAATTGCTCTGGTAAAATCTTTGTCTTTGGAGACTTAACGTAGTCCTCCCAATGAGCATTTATGAAGTCCGCAAGACGATACTTCTTCTTTTTCGTGTCGTTTTCAGTTATAGTACACTGTACAAAGCTACGACATTTCATCCCATAGTGTCATCTGGGTTTGACCTAATTCTGTTAAAAGTTCTTTTCCTTTGGCTTTACAGAAGGGACAAACCGGAATGTGTTCAAATTCTAACATCCAGCTCTGCTCATTTAAATGAGGTTCACCGACTTCATAATCAAAAACTTTTCGACATTCACCACATTTTAAGTTGACTATCATAATTGGTAGAGTTTTTAGAGTGTGTATTCTGGGGCTATGCTTTTTGCATTACATCTAACG
>CBFIGQ010000058.1:0-1180 GCA_965662335.1 Minisyncoccia bacterium | reverse complement strand
TGCGGTCGGTGATGCGTACGTAGCCGTCGTCATCCATCACCCCCACGTCCCCGGTACGCAGCCAGCCGTCTGCAGTAATGGTACGCGCCGTTTCCTCCGGGTTATCCAGGTAGCCGCGCATCACGTTGAAGCCGCGGCAGCAGATCTCGCCGGGTTCGCCCGCGGGCACGGTATGACCCTCGCCATCTACACACTTCATTTCCACTCCGTCCATGGCCCGGCCAGAACTGTGGGAGATACGCTCGGGGCTGTCGTCGGCGCGGCAGATGGACACCACACCACAGGGTTCAGTGAGACCGTAGGCCGTCACCACCACCTCGAAACCCAGCTCACCGCGCATCTGCTCCACCAGCGCCACCGGCACCGGCGCCGCGCCAGTCACCGCCAGGCGCAAGCTGGTCAGGTCGTATTCCGCCCGGCGGGGATGAGCCAGCAGGGACTGGTAGACAGTGGGCGGCCCCGGAATCATGGATATACGCTCCCTGGCGATGCAGGCCAGTACCTCGTCCAGCTCGAAGCTCTTCACCGGCAGCATGCGCGCGCCGCGGATAATGGCCGACAACCAGCCCGCCTTGTAGCCGAAAGAATGAAAAAATGGGTTGATAATCAGGTAGTTATCATCAGAGCGCAGCCCAACCGTGGCACTCCAGGTTTCGAAGGTGCGGATATTCTGGCCGTGGCAGGTAACCACCCCCTTGGGCTTGCCGGTGGTGCCGGAAGTAAAGAGGATATCCAGGGTGTCCTCGGGAGTCAGCGCAGCCGCGCGCCGCTCAACGTCAGCCGCCGGCACATCCCGCCCCGCTGCCAGGAAGTCAGCCCAGGCCGTCGTGCCCTCGCCCTCTCCTTCCAGCAGAACGACCTGCTCTACCGCAGGCAGATCCTGGTCGAGCAACTGCTGCGGATAGCTAACCCCCAGGAACTCAGCAACGGTAAACAGCAACCTGGCGCCGCTGGCCTGCAGGATATACGCGGCCTCGGCGCCCTTCAGCCGTGTATTCAGCGGCACCAGCACCCCGCCTATGCTCTGGGCGCCGGTGGCGGCGATGATCCACTGGTAGATGTTGGGTGCCCAGATGGCGATTCGATCGCCCTGCTCCAGCCCCGCTGCAAGGAAGGCCCGGGCCGCAAGCATTCGCTGCTCATCCAGCTCCCTGTAGCTGAGCTGCACGCCTGAGTCGGT
>CBFIGQ010000057.1:0-1089 GCA_965662335.1 Minisyncoccia bacterium | reverse complement strand
GGGACCCAGTTTGAGAGCGCTTTCCCCCGGAGAGATGACAGCACCTTCACGGCATCCGAGTTCTGTGTCAAGAGGAGCGGTGACCACATCCCAGAAACGCGCCCCGGATGCCCGGATTGCCGAAAAAGTCGCCCATCAAGGATCGGCATTGCCGGGGTGAGACGCACGCTGCGAGGGCTTCGCGTCCGGACGAAGGCCCGGCCTACCGGGCGATGAATCCGATCCACGGGGCCAGGGAGATCAGCCCGGTGATGACGTAGAGCCAGATGAGGCGACGGCGGTGTGGTGGCTGGGTGTTCCAGCGCAGGGCGAACGAGAACGGGAGCAGCGCCAGCCACGCGATCGCGGGAAAGAGGATCAGGATCAGGAACGGCGCTGCGTACATGATCGCCAGCAGGTAGAAGCTGGGGTGGTACGTGTCGTCCCCACCCGCCTCGACGGGCCACTCGTAGCCGGTCGGCTCCCGGTTGCGGGGGTCCTTCTCCGGGCCGGTGCTCACGGGACTGCACGCTACCGTGCTTCGTTCCAGACCGGGTCAGCCCTCGTCGGCCAACGCCGCCTCGGTGAACACCGACAGCCCGAGATCGGGGTCGTATCCGTGGATCTCGCTGACGTCCAGGTGCGTCATGAAGTCCAGGATCTCGTCGCTGACGACCTGGCCGGGGACGAGCACCGGGAACCCCGGGGGATAGGGCACCACCAGGGTCGTGGAGACCAGCTCCCGACCGAGGGCCACCTGCTCACGGGCCTCATCGAGCGTCACGTAGTCGACGCTCTCCGGGTCGTAGGCCAGGAAGTACGCACTGCGCATGTCCCCCTCCGGGCTGCCCGGGAAGGGGCTGAAGCGGTCATGGAAGCGGCTGAAGTCGGGCAGGGGCGGGAGGTTGGTCGACAGGGCGGACACGCGACGCTCGAGCACCCGCGCGTGTGCCGGGCTGGACTCCTCCTGAGCCTGGTCGAGCTCAGTAGCGATGTCCGTGAGCGCCTCAAGGAGGTAGGTCAACGCCCCCCACGAGGCGCCGATGGTCACGATGAACAGCACGCTGTTGATGGAGGTCTTGTTGACCTGCAGGCCGAAGCGGTCCATCA
>CBFIGQ010000056.1:0-1313 GCA_965662335.1 Minisyncoccia bacterium | reverse complement strand
ACGTGGGCAACACTAAAAATGTTTATTAACTATTTAATAATGTGTATATTGTTTATAATTCTTAAATTTTGGTAGAAAATTGGTAGAAATTTAAAGAAAAAATATTTTTTCATATTTAATCGCAAATAAAAGTGCAAAAGTATGGATAATAAAAATAATTGTCCTTAGCGATTTGATTATTTGTGTTTTTGTCCATAATAAAAAGTCCTATATTTGCAAAGAGAGCGGATGTTATCCAATCTCAGCCAACTAAGGCGTATGTTTCGGCATACGCCTTTTTAATTTCAATCAAATCAAATAAGAATCGACCAATTCAGACCGTCAAATCACTATCCTAAAGGATTCATCAAATAAGAATCGACCAATTCAGACCGTCAAACTACCATCCTAAACAGTCCAGAGAGTAAAGCTTTGGGCGTGTAATGGTGCAGTTCGTTTGTTGATATTGTTGGTTGAATATTAGTATTCCATCAAATAAGAATCGACCAAATCAGACCGTCAAATCACTATCCTAAACAGTTCAGAGAGTAAAGCTTTGGGCGTGTAATGGTGCAGCTCGTTTGTTGATACTGGTGGTTGTGTCCTGTTAAGCTATCAAATGAGAATCGACCAATTCTGATCGTCAAACTGCCATCCTAAACAGTCCAGAGAGTAAAGTTTTGGGCGTGTATTGGTGCAGTCTGTTTGTTGATACTGGTGGTTGTTTCCTGTTAAGCTATCAAGTGAGAATCGACCAAATCAGACCGTTAAATCACTATCCTAAAGGATTCAGAGAATAAGAATCGACCAATTCAGACCGTCAAACTACCATCCTAAACAGTCCAGAGAGTAAAGCTTTGGGCGTGTATTGGTGCAGCTCGTTTGTTGATATTGTTGGTTGTGTCCTGTTAAGCTATCAAATAAGAATCGACCAATTCAGACCGTCAAACTACCATCCTAAACAGTCCAGAGAGTAAAGCTTTGGGCGTGTAATAGTGCAGTTCGTTTGTTGATATTGTTGGTTGTATATTAGTATTCTATCAAATGAGAATCGACCAATTCAGACCGTCAAACTACCATCCTAAACAGTCCAGAGAGTAAAGTTTTGGGCGTGTATTGGTGCAGTCTGTTTGTTGATACTGGTGGTTGTGTATTAGTATTCTATCAAATGAGAATCGACCAATTCAGACCGTCAAATCACCATTCTAAACAGTCCAGAGAGTAAAGCTTTGGGCGTGTATTGGTGCAGCCTGTTTGTTGATACTGGTGGTTGTGTATTAGTATTCTATCAAATGAGAATCGACCAATTCAGACCGTCAAATCACTATCCTAAA
>CBFIGQ010000055.1:0-1140 GCA_965662335.1 Minisyncoccia bacterium | reverse complement strand
TGATACGCTTTCGGTGCCGATCTTCCGGTCTGTGGATCAGGCGCTGCACGTGGCTTTTCTGATGGACGTGTTGCCGGTTCGGGAGCGCAGCCAGATGGGCAGAATCATCGCGCGCATGATGGTGGAGGCCGGCGTAACTGCGGGCAGATCAGAGGCGGGGTCGGTGAATTTTGGCGGCCTGTCTCCGCTGGAGGTGCGCGGACAGTGCGCAATGATCCGGGCGGCCGTGAAGGATCATCTGGCCCAGCACCACGCCTGCGCTGTGTGGGCGCGATGGGGGCACCAGACCACGAAAGCGGAAGGCGTGCGCGGGATGGTCGATTACTGCGGCCCGCTGCTCTCTGTCGGGCGCGGCGAAGCGCGCATTGCAATGGGCTGGGCGATCTACGGCACCGAAGCGCAAAAGCGCGGCATCAACGGCGCTGAAATTGCTCGCGGATGGTCGCTCAACGAACGCGCCGTGCAGCGGGACATCGCGACGATTCGGAGGACGGCAAGGGCGGTTGAGTCCGCGGCGCTTGATGCGCTTGCGCAAGTCTTTTGTGGTGGTGTTGTGGAGTGAAGCCTTCCGAACTAAAGACTTGGCCCACACAAAACTTACGCAAACCTTACAAAATCCTTGCGCCATCGTCGGGCATGGAATAGCATTAGGCTATCTTCGGGGCGTTGATCCGACCGAAGCAGCATCAGCCCGCGAAAGCGGGCTTTTTGCTTTGTGGATTCCTGGCCTCGAAAGCGAGGTGATCCGTCCCCGCGACATCGCGGACCGCCGACGAGGCGACTACTCCCGCAGCTGGACCCCGACATGCAGACGCTCAAGCCCTCAATCAAGATGGCGCCGTCTCGCATTGCCAGGCCTGCACCGGCCGGCACGCCCAGGCTGCGCGGCAGCTCCTGGCAAAAGATCCGCGCCGAATATTTCAGAGCTCACCCGCTATGCGCCGAGTGCCAGCGCCAGGGCGTCACGCGTGCAGCTCAGGAGCTGGACCACGTTGTGCCGCTCTGGAGGGGAGGGGCTGACGCGCCGAGTAACTACCAGGGCTTGTGCCGCGACTGCCACCGGGCGAAGACCGCTGACGAGGCGCGAGAACGGATGGGGTAGGGGGGGGTAAATCTCTAGGGCGGAAGGGGTCTCGAAAC
>CBFIGQ010000054.1:0-38859 GCA_965662335.1 Minisyncoccia bacterium | reverse complement strand
CAACATCTCCTATGCAAACGGCACTGCGTACAACGGTTCAGCGATCATCGGCTCAAAGAATACCTGGAGTCCTGATATCTCAGTCACCTTAAACAACGCTGACTTCCAAAGCCTCTCCTCAGTGGGCATGGATGGCCCTCGAAATGCAGACGGCTCGCTCCCCGTCCTCCCATACCTTAAGCTCGCTTCAAATTCTGACCTCATCGACAAGGGAACTGTTATCACCTCTCCGATCAGTATTCCCTATAGTGGGTCACTGCCTGACATTGGTGCGTACGAGTACACTGCAACAAGTACCCCTGACACCACAGCTCCACTCGTGACCTTCACCAGTCCAACCAACGGTGCCACAGTGTTCGGTACTGCAGTTACGCTCACTGCTCAAGCATCTGACAACAGTGGCGTCACCCGTGTTGACTTCTACCAAGGCCAAACCCTCATTTCAAGCGATACGACCAGTCCCTACAGTACCACCTGGAACTCCACCACCTCTCCAAATGGCACTACCACTCTCTCTGCCAAAGCCTACGATGCTGCAGGAAATGTGGGGACGGCAAGTGTGAGTGTTGGGGTGAATAATGCGGATAGTACCGCTCCAACAGCGCCAAGCAATATTGTGAGCTCGTCCGTTACTTCAACAAGTGCAACTATTTCATGGTCTGTTTCTACGGACAATGTTGGTGTTGTAGGGTATAAGCTCTACCGAAATGGAGCGCAGATAGCAACAACTACCACTAACTATTATGCCGATAGTGGTCTCAGTGTTGGTGGAACGTATACATATTATGTCGTTGCCTATGACGCTGCTGGAAACGTATCAAGTGCTTCGCCATCGGCAATAGTGACAACAGTGTACTCAGGACCAGTTGATACGAGTGCTCCATCGATCCCTACAAACGCACAAAGTGTTGCAGTCATCAATGCAAATATGATAAAGATCACATGGAGTGCCTCTACTGACAATGTAGGTGTTGCTGGGTATCGTATCTATAGACAGGGTGTGCTCGTAGGTACTACCACCGACACAACTTACTTTGATATATCACTGAGCCCGAACACTATGTATACGTACTACATAACAGCATACGACGCTGCAGGAAATATGTCGCTCCCTTCAAATGGATCAAGTGCATATACAGTGAGTGCGCCTCTGTATTATTTCGGCCCTATTTCAGTGAATGGAGTATCGGGAGGAGACACCACTGTATCAGGTACAGTACCAGTATCATTTAGCTTGAAAACAAGCACTCTTAGTACGACGTTTTTTGGAGGCATGGAGTTCTATATCATCAACCTACCGTCTCAGCCATCAATTGGATTTGGCACGATCAGTGGTACTACGTATAGTGCGACCTGGAATACAACCACTCTTCCAAATGGTGTGTATTATGTAGGCGTTCGTTCAACGCAAGGGAGATATCTCGATCAGGTACCGTACGCAGTTCCAGTTACAGTTTCAAATACCTCAGTTGCCCCAACAACCTACGCAGTCGGTGCAACTGTTAAGACTACTACCGGGGTAAATGTTCGCACAGGAGCCGGCACCAACTACCGAAGTCTCGGAGTACAAAATGCAAATAAGCAAGGTGTGGTAGTGTCTGGACCAGTAAGAGTGAACGGTACGAATTGGTGGAAAGTTGATTTTGCAACAGGGGTAGATGGCTGGGTTATAGAAACATATCTTTCTCTGGTCTCTGACGGTGCAAGAACAGGAGGCAATACAACGATTACTGCAATTGACACATTGAATCTGCTCAACGAAGCTTCAGTATCATCACCAACAGGAGACGTACAGCAAGGTGTCACTGCAACGAAAGAGAGTATTTCTGTTATTGCATCGGTACTTAATGTTCGAAGTCTTCCTTCTGTAACGAGTGCTGTACTTGGAAAAGTTGTGTTCGGCCAAGCAGGTAAGGTTATAAATCAGACAACGATTGCAGGGGACACCTGGTACTATGTATCATTTGATGGAGGAATAACAGGCTGGGTCTCTGGCACATACGTCAGATAAATATATGGATCTGTCAAAACTGCCACTGGAGGGCGGTTTTGTATTGCAAAAAGCCTAGTTGTCCAGTATAGTGTGGGACACAAGTAGACCCGCGTCTCCTTTTTATTATTTACCTATATTTATATCTATGAACCGAGAGTATCCACTCGAAAAAACACGAAACTTTGGAATTATTGCCCACATTGATGCTGGTAAGACAACCACTTCTGAGCGCGTACTCTACTATACTGGTATGAGTCACAAGATCGGTGAAGTCCACGAAGGTGAGACCGTCACTGACTGGATGGAGCAAGAGCGAGAGCGCGGTATCACTATTACTGCTGCTGCAGTGTCATGTACATGGCTCCCTACATATGCGGGCGGGGACAAGTCAAAGCGATACACTTTCAACATTATTGATACTCCAGGGCACATCGACTTCACAGTGGAAGTGAAGCGTTCACTTCGTGTACTCGATGGTGCAGTCGTCGTGTTTGATGGAGTTGCAGGAGTAGAACCACAATCTGAGACCAACTGGCGTTATGCAGACGAAGCCAACGTTCCACGTATTTGTTTTGTAAACAAACTCGACCGAACCGGTGCGTCATTTGAACACTCATACAAAACCATCCAGGATCGCCTCTCAAAGAAGGCAGTGCGATACCAAATCCCAATAGGGCTTGAAGATAAACACGAGGGAGTGATAGATCTTCTCAAGATGAAGGCATACTACTTCGAAGGAGAAATGGGTAACAAGGTTATAGAAAAGGATGTGCCAGAAGAATACATGGCAGACGCGAAGAAATACCGCGCAGAACTCATTGAACGCATTGTAGAAAATGATGAGGTTGCGATGAATGCATACCTTGAAGGTACTGAGCCGAGCTATGAAGAGCTTCAAAAGCTCATGCGTAAGGCAGTGATCGCAAACGAAATTTTCCCCGTATTTGCAGGAAGTGCGCTCAAGAACAAAGGCGTGCAACTTGTACTTGATGCTGTTGTGGATTATCTCCCAGCACCAAATGATATTCCTCCAGTGAAGGGTACTGACCCAGAAACTGAAGAACCACTCGAGCGATCATCTTCTGATGCAGAGCCATTTGCAGCACTTGCGTTTAAGAGTATGAACGATCCATTTGTCGGACAGCTCGTCTTCTTCCGTGTGTACTCAGGTACCATTGAAGCAGGCTCATATGTATATAACCCACGCACTGGCAACAAAGAGCGCCTCTCTCGTATTGTGCGTATGCAAGCTGACCAGCGTCAGGAAATCAAAAAAGTATTTGCCGGAGAAATCGCTGCTGCAGTAGGACTCAAGGAAGTAAAGACCTCAGACACTCTTTGTGACGAGAACAAGCCAATTCAGCTTGACCGCATCAAGTTCCCAGAACCGGTGATCAATCTTCGTATCGAACCAAAGACGAAGGCAGACCAAGAAAAAATGGGTCTTGCGCTCAACCGTCTTGCAGATGAAGACCCAACCCTTAAAGTATCAACTGACCCAGAAACCGAAGAAACACTTATCGCAGGTATGGGAGAACTGCACCTTGAGATCATTGTTGATCGTATGAAGCGTGAGTTTAACGTCGAGGCAAATGTTGGAAAGCCACAGGTTGCCTACCGCGAAACCATCACCGCAGAGTCTCAAGCAGAAGGAAAGTACATCAAGCAGTCAGGAGGTAAGGGTAACTACGGACACGTCAAAATCAAAATCAAGCCAATGGATCAGAATGTTGATCCAAAGGATCTTCCAAAGAATGTGAAGCGTGATGGAGGGTTTGAATTCATCAACAACATCAAAGGAGGTGCAATCCCAGGAGAGTACATTGCGCCTATCGAAAAAGGACTCAAAGAAGGTCTTGATCGTGGAGTGGTAGCAGGATTTAAAATGGAAAACGTATCAGTGGATCTCTATGATGGTAGTTTCCACGAAGTCGACTCAAACGAAATGGCCTTTAAGATTGCAGCTAGTATGGCACTCCAAGAGGCTGCTCGCGCCGCAAAGCCAGTTATCCTTGAGCCAATGATGAAAGTAGAAGTGGTAACTCCAGAAAAATTTATGGGAGATGTTACAGGATCACTTTCTTCACGTCGAGGACTCATTGAAGGTATGGAAACTCGTGGACTCAACCAAGTCGTAAACGCAGTCGTACCGCTTTCAGAAATGTTTGGATATATGACAAGCCTCCGATCTATGACTGAAGGAAGAGCCGGGTTTACCATGGAATTCCTTCGCTACGATATTGTGCCGCAAAATGTTGCAGACACGATAGTCAAAAGCCGAACTGCCGCAACCACTGCCTAACCCTTCTCAAAACCGCCGTATGATACGGCGGTTTTGACATTTCTGGGAAAAGAGGTATTGTGAATAAAAAACCGATACGTATGCACCATCAAAAACTCCTCCCTGAAAGAATACTCGAATTTCTGAATCGAATTAAAAAAATTAAACGTTTTGATAGGGATAAGATAAAGCAGATCAGACCCCCAAAGGATCAATCAAGCTGGGAATTTATAAAAATTAACATCATGCTTGAGTATATTGAGCCAAATCATGACTCCAAACATCGAAGCGCAATGCTCATTGTACGAGAGGTAACAGAAAAAGATAAAATCACATTATTTTCGATCGTGAGCTCTTTATTGAATGGTAAAGAGGAAACTCATGTGTCTTATTCCGGAACTGCAAAAGGTAGAAACGCAAAAGCAGATGCTGTACGCGAGCATATCAATGAATACCTACCTCCTGAACTGAAAATCCCTATATTTGCTCCTATGAATGTAGTAGCAGAGTAACACTGATCAACGGCCGCCTTAATGGCGGCCTTTTTATTGACAAAGGCAGTTGCACTCGGTATCATAAGGCACAATCAATTTTGGCCTGACGCCCGTCAGGTGGATTGTTTTTGTTTAATTATTAGAACGTAACTTAAGAAATATAGTATATGGCAGAAGCATTTAAGCGAGATAAGCCACACGTAAACGTAGGTACTATTGGTCACGTTGACCACGGTAAGACTACGCTTACAGCAGCTATTCTTCATGTTCTGAACATGAAGGGTAACTCGGTGAAGCTCAAAAAAGTTGATGAAATCGACGGCGCGCCTGAAGAAAAGGCACGTGGTATTACCATCAACATTTCACACAACGAGTACGAAACAGAAACTCGTCACTACGCACACATTGATGCGCCAGGACACGCTGACTACATCAAGAACATGATTACTGGTGCAGCTCAGATGGACGGTGCAATCATTGTGGTTGCAGCAACTGACGGAGCAATGCCTCAGACTCGTGAACACATCCTCCTTGCAAAGCAAGTTGGTGTGCCAAAGATCATCGTGTTCCTCAACAAGTGTGACATGGTGGACGACAATGACATGATCGATCTCGTGGAAGAAGAAATCCGCGAAATCCTCGGCAAGCAAGGATTTGACAAGGATTGTCCTGTTATTCGTGGTTCTGGACTTAAGGCACTTGAGTCAACATCACTTGATGACCCATGGGCACAAAAGGTGCTTGAACTCACCAACGCACTTGATACCTACATCCCACTCCCAGAGCGTGAAGTAGACAAGCCATTCCTTATGCCTATCGAAGACATTTTCTCTATCGAAGGACGAGGGACAGTGGTGACTGGTCGTATCGAGCGTGGTGTCGTAAAGGTAGGTGAAGAAGTTGAGATCGTTGGTATCAAGGATACAGCTAAGACCACCGTTACAGGTATCGAGATGTTTAACAAGCAGCTCAACGAAGGTATGGCTGGTGACAACGCTGGCATCCTTCTTCGTGGTGTGAAGAAAGAAGACCTCACTCGCGGACAGGTGCTTGCAAAGACTGGCTCAGTGACTCCACACACAGAATTCGAAGGTGAAGTATACGTACTCAAGAAGGAGGAAGGTGGACGACACACTCCATTCGTAAACGGGTACAAGCCTCAGTTTTACGTTCGAACAACTGATGTAACCGGTGAAGTTACTCTCCCAGCAGGAACAGAAATGGTCATGCCTGGAGATACAGTAAAGATCAACGTTAAGCTCGTGGTACCAGTAGCACTTGAAGACCAAATGCGCTTCGCTATCCGTGAAGGAGGACGAACCGTTGGTGCAGGTGTGGTAACCAAGGTGATTAAGTAGCAATAACTAACGGTATTGGAAAGGACCAGGAAGTAGAAACATTCGAGAACCCACAGCCTGACCACCCGATCTATACCAGAGTTCATTTATGGCAACAAAAACACCAACAAAAGCAAAGGCAGACGTACAAAGCATGCTCCGCATCCGAGTACGCGCCTACGAGAACAAGATTCTTGATGCTTCAGTAAAGCAGATCGTCGACACCGCAGTGCGCTATGACGCAGTGGTGCGCGGACCGATCCCGCTTCCAACAGAGATCAAGAAGTACACGGTCAACCGCTCTCCATTCATCTACAAAAACGCTCGCGAGCAATTTGAGATGCGCGTACACAAGCGATTGATCGACATCGAAAATCCATCTCCAAAAGTCATTGAGGCGCTCACCAACCTCTCAATGCCATCTGGTGTCGATATCGATGTAAAGATGTTATAGAAAGTAAGGAGCTATAGGCGACTATACTTTCATAAATCCCCGGAGGGGGCTGTAATCCTACAAAACAACTCGCAAAAACTCCCCCTTGTATAAAGCGGGGAGTTTTTGTTTGACGAATTTTTGAAATACGGTAAAGTATCGAAAACTTAAGCTATGAAAAAAGAAGATATATCTTCAACGTTCCTCACAGTCGGAACTGGTGGTGATTATATTGTAATGGATATTGATATTGATGCTAAAAAGTTGGTTTCCACTGACAACATGATCCATGCAACAAGTGTTGTACCATTTGGACTCAATGAACATGCACAAGGCTCCGGGGGTACTTATATACATGTTTCCAACAGGGGGCTTGATCACGGTGAAGTAGCAAAGAAATCTTTTTATCAATTTTTGCTATACATCTCACAAAGAGCTATAGAACACAAAGCCGACTATGTTCTTGTCTCAATCAAACAAGATATGGACAAAGGTACATACTGGCTCGTCGATGGACATTATCAACTACTTGTGAAGCGTTAAAAATTTAGAAATCCCCCTAAAGGGGATTTTTTTACATAAGCTTGCACTATTTTTAATCCCGTGTATAATCTCCAGACCAATTAAAAGGTCGCAATAGACCCTAGAAAAATGGTCCAATACCTGCCAATGGGGCAGGCAAGAACATATGAAATTTATCCTTGGAACAAAAGTGAATATGACGCAGCGCTTTGACGAAAAAGGTGTTGTTACTCCTGTTACCATGGTAACAGTAGAGCCAAACACAGTGACTCGCATCAAGTCGATAGACTCTGATGGTTACAGTGCTGTACAGGTGGGTACTATGGAGCAAAAGGAGTCTCGCGTACCCAAGGCGCAGCTTGGCGCATTTGGCGGCAAGGGCTACAAGGAAGTGCAGGAGTTTCGCCTCTCAGGGGAAGCTGGTGTAGCAGTTGGAGACGTACTTACTGCAGAGAGTTTTGCAGCAGGTGACGATGTTATTGTTACGGGTACTTCAAAGAGCAATGGCTTCCAGGGTGTGGTAAAGCGCCATGGATTTGCAGGAGGTCCACGTTCACACGGTCAAAAGCACTCAGAGCGTGAGCCAGGTTCTATTGGTGGAGGTCCAGGACGCGCAGGAGGACGTGTGGTAAAAGGTATGCGCATGGCAGGACGCACTGGCGGTGACACAGTCACGGTTAAGGGGCTCAAAGTCGTCGCAGTAGAAGGCAATACGCTCTTTATCAAGGGTGCGGTGCCAGGTCGTCGCGGCACTATTATTCGTATAGTGAGCGCACAATAAGAGTTACTATATGGCTACAACAAAGACTACAACATCAAAAAACAACACCGTATCACTTGATGCAGTTGTGTACTCACAAAAAGGAACCAAGACTGGATCAGTAACTCTCCCAGCGAAGGTGTTTGGAGTAAAATGGAATGCAGATCTCGTCCACCAGGTAGTGGTCAGCATGATGGCCAACAAGCGCGCAGGTACTGCGCATACCAAGGACCGCAGCGAAGTATCTGGAGGTGGCAAAAAGCCATGGAAGCAAAAGGGTACTGGCCGCGCACGACACGGATCTACTCGTAGCCCGCTCTGGGTCGGAGGAGGTGTGACCTTTGGTCCACGAAACGACAAAGACTACTCAAAGAAGATCAACAAGAAATCTCGCGTAAAGGCGCTCATGACCGTCCTCTCACGCAAGTACGCACTTGGCAACATGCTCTTTGTGGACACTCTCACACTCCCAGAGATCAAGACAAAACATGCACAGGCAGTACTCAGTGCTCTTGCAAAAGTTGAAACATTTGAAAAGATTGATTCAAAGAAGGCAACTGGAACGCTCATCGTCATGAACGAAGTAGGCGATACTGTTGCAAAAAGTTTTGCAAATCTTCCAGGTGTTACACTGGTAACTCCAAACGATCTCAATCCGGTAAATGTGCTCTCATTCCGTCACATTGTGATGGTGGGTCCTGAGGCTATTGCAAGCATCCTTGAGGCTAAGATTAAATAATATGGCAACAAAAAAGACCACAACTAAAGAAGTAGTAGTGCAGGGTGTCATTAAAAACCCTCGTATTACAGAAAAGGCTGCAAACCAAGCTAACCACAACAGCTATCTCTTTGATGTTGCAGTTGGTGCTACCAAGAGCGAGATTGCAAAGGCGTTTGTGGCACAGTACAAGCACAAGCCAGTGAAGGTAAACATTGTAAATGTGAAGCCAAAGACCTTTTTCCGTCGCGGCAAGCTCGGCATTGCGCGCAAGAGCAAGAAGGCATACATCATCCTTCCAAAGGGAACAACCATTGAGTTAATGTAATATGAAATCCTATAAACCAACGACAAAATCACGACGAAATACACTCACGATTGACTATCGCAAGATTCTTACTCGTTCAACTCCAACCAAGTCTCTCACCAAGGGTCAAAAGCGAGCAGTGGGCCGCAACAACATGGGACGTATCACCACTCGCCACAAGGGAGGAGGAAACAAGCGACTCTATCGTATGGTGGATTTCCTATACACCAAAAAGGACATCCCAGCTCGCATTGATTCTATTGAATACGATCCAAACCGATCAGCCTTCATCGGACTTGCAGTATACGCTGATGGATTCAAGACCTATGTTGTTCTTCCAAAGGAAGTAAAAGTAGGTGCAACATTTGTGGTTGGAGAACAGGTGTCAGTAGAAATTGGCAACCGTCTTCCACTTAAGTCTATCCCTGTAGGTACATTTGTATACAACATCGAACTCAAACCAAATGCAGGAGCAAAGATAGTACGATCTGCAGGGTCATTTGCCCAGGTTGTTGCGCAGCAAGACGGCTATACCCAGATCAAGCTTCCTTCAACTGAAATTCGCCGCGTGCAGGACACCTGTTGGGCAAGTGTGGGTACTGTCTCAAATGATGAGAACAAGCTCGTACGCTATGGTAAGGCAGGACGCAGCCGATGGAAGGGTATTCGCCCTACCGTTCGAGGTACTGCAATGAACCCAGTTGACCACCCATACGGTGGAGGTGAGGGTGTACAGGGCCGAGGTACCAAACGTCCAAAGACACTCTGGGGTAAGGTTACTGGAGGTCGCAAGACTCGTACTCCAAAGAAGTATTCAAACGCAAACGTCATCTCTCGCCGCAAAGTTGGCAAGAAGTAATACTCGCAAAGCCGCCCAAAAGGGCGGTTTTGACTTTTTATAAAAAAATGTTACTATAATGAAAAAATAATACACGAATGGGACACAGGGAAAATTCTAGAACACTTAATGAGTTACTTAAAATGATTGGGGATGCGATTCTGAGGATCCATTTCGGCCCACTACACGATCGGCAGGATTTTGTTGAAAAATGTGATAAGTTAACTGATGATGAATTAAAAAAACTACTTCAGACAGCTCATAATGAATCGTCTGGAACAGATTCAGAAATCATTGACCTGCTCACACAGCTCATGCCAGAAGTGTACCGTAGAGAAGATGGCGGGCATCTATTTGTTCTCTATAAGAACAATCGAAAGATAGAAATATCAACCAGAAAAGCGCATGCGCATCATTAAAGTAAGAATTTAAAATCAAACCGGCCAAGCGCCGGTTTTTTGTTATACTTATCTTATGAATAATATCTCCGAAAAGAAGCGATTTTCGATAGTGGCTCGGGCGAGGAGCTTTAGGCATGCATGGCGCGGGGTAGGGATCATGTTTCGAACGCAGCACAATGCGTGGGTGCATGCACTCGCTGCAGGAGTTGTGGTTGTGCTTGGTTTTGGGCTTCGTATCTCGCATGGAGAATGGGCGGTGCTCATTCTCGCCATTGCGTCGGTTCTTGCTGCAGAAGGCTTTAATACGGCGCTCGAGATAGACATTGACCTCACAAGCCCTGACGAGCATCCGTATGCGCGTGATACAAAGGATGTTGCCGCAGGAGCGGTACTCCTCACCGTTGTCGGTGCGGTCGCGCTCGGGCTTGTCATTTTTGTCCCAAAGCTACTTTTGTTGTGAGCCTGAAGCGCAAATATATGTCAGCGAAGCCTGTCTGAGGCGCAGCCGAGTTCTGCAGCTGGTATATGTTTAGCGCTGAAGGGCAAAGCTTGACTCTCGCCGAGAATTTGCTACTATATGTCAGCTCGTACACGAGCTTCTTTTATTCTCAGAACATGACACGATCACTCGCAAAAGGTCCCTATATCGACGAAAAACTCCTCAAGAAAATCGAAGGCAAACAGCCGATGAGTGCGGGGGTTATTAAGACATGGGCACGAGCGAGCCAAATCTCTCCTGAAATGGTAGGATTTACGTTCGGCGTTCATAATGGCAAGCAGCACATCGAAGTACTCGTCACTGAGGACATGGTAGGTCACCGACTCGGTGAATTCTCACCAACACGTAAGTTTGCGCGACACGGAGGAAAGATGCAGAAGGAGCTTGATCAAAAGAAGAAAGAAGCTGAAATCTCAGCAGCCAAGGCTGCAAAGGCGACAACCGCCGATAAGAAATAAGGATAAGATAACAATTTAGCAAACGCATATACAGGGAAATAATTTATACAATTAACCATGAAAGCAACACTCTCAAACTACAGACAATCTCCTCGCAAGGTACGCCTTGTGGCTAATGCCGTGAAAGGCAAGAGTGTTAAGGATGCAGACACAGTCCTTACCTACATGGTTAAGCGCGGTGCACTTCCAATGCAAAAGCTTGTAAAGAGTGCAGTAGCAAATGCAGTGGCAAAAGGTGCGGACGAGGCAACACTGGTGGTAGAAAACGTCGAGGTAAACAAAGGTCTCGTCATGAAGCGAAGCATGCCTCGTGCAATGGGTCGTGCAACCCCTATCAACAAGCGTCTCTCACACGTGACTGTAACACTTGCACAAGTTACCCCAAAGAAAGCTAGCAAAAAGAGTAAATAAATATGTCAAAAGTTGTCCACCCATATTCACATCGTCTTGTAACACTCCGCGACTGGAAGAGTCGCTGGTTTGCGACCGATAAAAACTACGTTCAAAACCTCAAGGTTGACGTTACTATCCGCGAATATCTCGACAAGCGTCTGCGTGGTTCATATATCTCAAGTATCGAAATAGAGCGTGGACAAAAGGCGCTTCGCATCATCCTGCGCACCTCTCGCCCAGGTATGATCATCGGACGATCAGGAGAAGGAGCAACGAAGCTCAAGGCTGATATTGTAAAACAGCTTAAGCGTGCAAAACTCACTGTGACTGACGACATCAAGCTTGAGATAGTGGAAGTAACAAACCCAGAAGCTGATGCAAAGATCGTGGCATACATGATAGCAGAAGGACTTGAAAAGCGTCTCCCATACCGCCGTGTTATGAAGCAGCTCATCGAAAAGGTGATGGCAGTACGTGGCGTACAGGGAGTGAAGTTCTACCTCGGTGGACGCCTCGGTGGTGCTGAAATCTCTCGTTCAGAAGAGCTCAAGCGCGGTTCTATCCCGCTTCAAACTATCCGAGCAGACATCGACTACGCACGTGAGCGTGCAAACCTCGCATACGGCGTGATTGGTATCAAGGTCTGGATTTACAAGGGAGAAGTCTTTTCAAACAAGAAGTAAGAGTTAGCGTATGTTATTCCCGAAAAAAGTAAAATTTAGAAAATGGCACAAAAAGCGAACTAAAATGGAAGGTCGTGTTGAGACACGCGGCACACATGTTGCCTTTGGTTCATTTGGACTTAAGACCGAGTCAGTTGCGCGCATCACCTCCAACCAGATCGAAGCTGCTCGAAAGGCTGCATCACGACACCTTGGAAAGGTGGGCCGTATGTGGATTCGCGTCTTTCCTGACCGACCTATCACCAGTAAGCCTGCAGAAGTACCGATGGGTGGAGGAAAGGGAGACCTCGACGGCTACTGTATGGAAGTGCTCCCAGGTCGTATCATCTTTGAAGTGGACGGAGTTCCTGAAGCGACTGCGCGCGAGGCGCTCCGCAAAGCCGGCACAAAGCTTCCGCTTAAGACACGCGTAGTTGAGAGAGTATAATTTTTATGAAAAACGAAACCAAAACAATCAAAACACTCAAAGGTACTGTCATCTCAGACAAGATGGACAAGACTGTTGTTGTGGCAGTAACACGCTTTGTGCAGCACCCAAAGTACAAAAAGTACTACAAGGTTACCAAGAAGTTCAAGGCGCACGATGAGAACAACAGCGCAAAGGTCGGCGATGTAGTTAACCTCAAAGAAACTCGTCCTCTTTCAAAGGATAAGCACTTTGAAGTAATGAAATAAGAGTTGGTATATGGTACAAGATGGAACAATCGTAAAAATCACAGATAACCTCGGCGGTAAGGTCGGCAAGATCTTTAAGGTCCTCGGGGGAAGTAGACGCCGCTACGCTAGTATTGGAGACGTCGTTGTGCTTTCGGTAAAGGTCGCAGAACCTCGCAAGACTATCAAGAAGAAGGATGTCGTATACGGAGTTGTCGTACGCCAAAAAGCAGCATTTCGCCGCAAGGATGGATCGTACATCCGCTTTGATGACAATGCAGTAGTACTCATCGATAAGGGTAAAAAGGAACCAAAGGCTGGTCGTATCTTTGGTCCGATCCCTCGAGAAATCGCTGAGCTCGGCTATCAGAAAATCGCATCCCTTGCGCCAGAGGTGCTATAGAGTTTGTATATGAAGATCAAAAAAGGTGACAACGTAATAGTGATTGCTGGTAAGCACAAAGGTGCAAAAGGTACTATCGGCAAAGTTATTGGTGAGCGTGTGATTGTGGACGGTGTAAACAAGATGAAAATCCACGTGAAGCCAAAGAACAAGAACGAAAAAGGTTCTATAGTCGAGCGTGAAGCATCACTACATCACTCAAATGTTAAGCTTGTAGAAGCAAAGAAGAAATAAGCGTATGGAACTCACTAAACACAAACAAGAGAATACAAAAACTGCGCTCAGTACATTTGGGTACAAGACTGCGCTTGCGGCTCCGCGCCTTGTCAAAATCGTTGTTTCAAGTGGTACCGGTAGTGGCATGAAAAAGGACCGCGAAAAGAACGAGACTATCATCGACCGTCTCACCAAGATCACTGGTCAGAAGCCAACACTTCGCATTGCAAAGAAGTCAGTTGCATCATTTAAGGTGCGTCAAGGAGATCCGATCGGAGTCGCAGTGACCCTTCGCGGCGCGCGCATGCAGCACTTCCTCGACAAGCTCGTACACATTGCCATCCCTCGTACCAAGGACTTTCGTGGTATTGATCCAAAAGTAGTCGACAACATTGGCAATATGACACTCGGTATCAAGGAGCACACTATCTTTCCAGAAACATCTGACGAAGACCTCCGCGATGTGTTCGGATTTGCGATCACGCTCGTATCTACTGCAAAAAGCAAAGAAGAGGCAGTTGCATACTTTGAACACCTCGGCATCCCATTTAAAAAAGAAGCGTAAACAAAAGGTCCCCGAATGGGGATTTTTTGCTATACTAGCAGCAATGAAAAGAGTTTTTAAGATAGCTAGTATAATACTGTTAAGCGTAGCTTGTTTTTTTATCTTTCGTACCGATACTGTACATGCCGCACTTACAGATAACCTAGCAGCATATTGGAAGCTCGATGAAGCAAGTGGAACACGGGCTGATAGTGTAGGAAGTAGTAACCTAACCTCAAATAATGGTGTTACTCAGACAACGGGAAAACTAAATTCGGCAGCACAATTTACCTCAGCAAGCTCTCAGTATTTGAGCGTTGCAGATAATACCGCTATTAGTGTCGGTGATATTGATTTTACTGTTGCTGCGTGGGTATATCTCGATTCAAAATCTACAACCCAAACTATTGCGAGTCATTATTTTACATCAACAAATCAACGAGGGTGGGATTTAGAGTACTTGACGGGTACTGATAGGTTCAGATTTACGGTAAGTGGAACAGGAGACTCAACAATTGCCTCAGTGTTGGCCAATAATTTCGGCAGCCCTTCTACAGGGACCTGGTACTATGTTGTTGCATGGCACGATAGTGTAAACAACACCATTAATATTCAAGTTAATAATGGTTCAGTGGATAGCGCGGCATGGTCGACGGGTGTATATAATTCCTCAGGCCCATTTGTGATTGGCGCGCTTTCAACACCTCTGCAATACTTAACTGGAAAAGTAGATAGTGTGGGTTTTTGGAAAAAAGTACTCTCTTCCACGGAAAGAACAAGTTTATATAATGCTGGAGACGGACTGGAATATCCATTTGCGCCGCAAGACGGCATAACGATAACAGCGCCAGTGTCTTATCAGGTTATACAACGAGGTAGTGACAATACGGCAGATATAAATATTAGTGGAACCTATACGGGCTCTCCTACAGCTATAGAAGCTTCCTGGAATGGTGGTGCATATACGACAATTGTCTCTAGTCCATCCGGCGGCACGTATACCGGTACTCTTAGTGACCAAACAGCCGGGCAGGGTACACTCACTGTGCGTTTTCTAAACGATCACACGCAAACTGCATCTAAAAGTTATGTAGGTATTGGAGATATATTTGTCTCTGCGGGTCAAAGTAATGGAAGTGGAAGAGCGATTAATAATCAAATCTATACACACCCTACCCTTAAAGCAGCACTGTTTGGTAATGACGATACATGGAAAGAGTTAGTCGATCCGTTTGATAGTATGAGTAATCAAGTCGATAGTGTTAGTCTATAAGATTCATCCGTGCTTACCACGGGGTTTGGTTCAGCATGGCCGCTCGTTGCAACGCATTATTTAGAAGATCAAAATGTACCTGTCGCATTTATACCAACAAATAAAGGTGGAACGAGCATAAGTGAATGGCTCCCAAACGCAAGCAACCATGGTGATACAACCACGCTGTATGGATCGATGTATCGAAGAATTCAGGCAGTTGGGGGAGCAGTAAAGGGTGTTCTGTTTTGGCAAGGAGAAAATGATGTGGGCGGAGCACGCGCGACATATCTAAGCAGGCTACAGTCCTTTGCAGACTCAGTATATGCAGATTTTGGAGTTAAAGTAGTACCAGCACAAATAGGACCGTATGGTACACAAACAGCAACAAATCTAAATAATATACGACTTGCACAGCAAGATGCGTGGAATGCTGGTGGAACTATTTTACCTGGACCAACGCTATATGATGTTGATATTACTGACCCTGATTTTCAAGTGCATTTTAAAACAGATACAGAAATTCAGACTGCAGCAGATCGATGGTGGGCAGCTATCTCAAAAGATTACTTTAATGGCCCCGACGGAAGAGGTCCTCGCTTGAGTAGTGCAACGCACAATACTGCAAAAACAGAAATCATTCTTACTTTTACAGATGATTCGTTACCTATTCTTCCGGCTACAGGAATAGATCCGCTAGCATTTACTGTAAAAGATAATGGAGTGGCACAAACAGTATCAAGTGTAGAACGTATTTCAAATAGCGCGATAAAGCTGACACTGGCAAGTCCGGCTTCTGGAACTCTCACGGTGTCACTTGGAAATGGTGATACAGCGAAAGGAAAAGTAGTACCAACTGACTCAAGTGAGTTCAACCTGCCAGCAGAAATTTTCATCGATCAACCGACAACCCTTTTTGATCCTGATACAACAGCACCTGTCCTCTCCGAAATAACTCCGGTAAGCACCCCGACCACAACTCACACACCCTCATACACATTTTCTTCTTCTGAAGAGGGTACGATTACGTATGGTGGGTCATGTTCGTCAAGCACAACCTCCGCAGTTACAGGAAATAATATAGTTACTTTTTCTTCACTTGCGACTGGGCAGTACGCCGACTGTACTATCACTGTCACAGACTCATCTGGGAATAGTTCCTCTGCACTTATAGTTAGTACGTTCACTATTGAAGATAGCTCAGATACATCTGAAACAATCCCAATCCATAGGACTTCTGGTTCGATTGCATTAGCGCTCAGACTTCAATCTCCAGCTGACTGTCTCCCAGGCTACAACTTCTCTCCTTCTACAGGGCGTCCTTGTGCTGGGGCTCCAGGAGCCGTATCTACGACACCGGGTGAAGGAACCCTAGTGCTCACAAGACTTCTAAAACCGGGTGCAATAGGAGCTGATATTAAAGCCCTCCAGCAATACCTCAACACTCACGGCTTCACCGTTTCTGCGACGGGAGCAGGGGCACCAGGACACGAAACCACTCTTTTTGGGTCTAAAACAAAGGCAGCTGTACAGAAATTCCAAGCAGCAAAAGGGCTCAAAGCTGACGGTATAGTAGGGCCAATGACAAGGGGGTATCTCAAATAAAGGTTGACTTTTACCAAAGAGCTTGCTAGGATATGCAGACTCTTTGGTAATCCCTGATAGTCTCTTTGGTTGCTCCCTGGCGGAGCACACAAAGAAAGTAGCAGGCGATATTCTAGAGGGTAGTATCTACAATGGCAAAAACATCAACAATCGCGCGTTCTCAAAAGACGCCAAAATTTAGTACTCGTCAGGTAAACCGCTGCTTCCGCTGTGGTCGTCGTCACGGTTACATGCGTGACTTCGGTCTTTGTCGTATCTGTTTCCGCGAGCTCGCAAATGATGGCATGATCCCGGGTATCCGCAAGAGTTCATGGTAAGAGTTTTTCTATGGTAACAGACCCAATCGCAAACATGATTATATCGATGAAAAATGGAGCTATGGTTTCAAAGGAAACTATCAGTATTCCATTTTCAAACCTCAAGCATGCTATTGCGGTGTGTCTCAAGGAAAACGGCTACCTCTCAGATGTTTCAAAGAAGACCGAAAAGAACAACATGCCTGTGCTCGAAGTGAAGCTTGCATACAAAGACGGCGCTCCGCGCATTCACGATGTAAAGCGCATCAGCAAGCCATCACGCCGTACTTACCTTGGTGTGCACGACATTCATGGTGTTAAAAATGGTCACGGCATGCTCGTGCTCTCAACCCCGAAAGGTATCCTTAGCGACAAGCAAGCGCGCAAGGAGGTCGTGGGAGGCGAAGCATTATTTATGATTTGGTAATACTATGAGTAGAATTGGAAAACAACAACTCCAGATTCCTGCAAACACTGAGGTGAGCTACTCAGAAGGTGTTATGCTCGTCAAAGGTCCGCTTGGTACTCTTACCAAGAACTTTGATGATGTTGTCACTATCACTATCGCTGATGGTGTCGTAAGCTTCGCACAAAAAGGAGACGATCCATTTTCTCGGGCTATTTGGGGAACGTATGCATCACACACCAAGAATATGATTTCTGGAGTAAATACACTCTATACCAAAAAGCTCATCCTCGAAGGAGTTGGATTTAAGAGTGAGGTAAAGGGTAGCGAGCTCCACCTTGCGCTTGGCTTTTCACACCCAGTAGTTGTTGCCATTCCAGAAGGATTGACGGTAACGGCTGAAAAGAACAATATAACTGTTAGCGGCATCAATAAAGAGCTTGTTGGACAATTTACTGCAAAGGTACGTGCACTCAAGAAGCCGGAGCCATATAAAGGTAAGGGCTTCCGCTACGATACCGAAGTTATTCGTCGTAAGGCAGGTAAGAAGACCGCATAATAAAACACTATGTCACGATCAACACCACAAGAGAAGAGAATCCGAAACAAGCGCAAGATCCGTGCGAAGGTTTCTGGTACGGCAGTTCGTCCACGACTTTCTGTTTTTCGTTCAAACAACTTCCTCTATGCGCAGCTTATTGATGACACCAAGGGTGCAACACTCCTTGCCGTAAGCGACAAGGGGGCTTCAAAGGGAAGTAAGGTACAAGGCGCGACAGGTGCCGGTACAGACCTTGCAAAAGCCGCAAAAGCAAAGGGTATTGAGGCAGTAGTGTTTGACCGAAACGGTTTCAAGTATGCAGGTCGTATCAAGGCATTTGCTGACGCAGCACGCGAGGGCGGACTTAATTTTTAATACAGTATGAACACACCAACACCTACAACTAAACCAGCTACCGATCGACCACGTGGACCTCGCGGTCCTCGCATGGGAGGCAAGATATTTGCTGATCGTGTAAAGGATGTGGATCAAAAGATCCTTGATATCAGACGAGTTACTCGTGTGGTTGCGGGAGGACGCCGTATGAGCTTTGCAGTATCGATGATCATCGGAGATAAAAACGGTGTCGTTGGACTTGGTACCGGAAAGGGAAATGACACTGCACTTGCTATCGCAAAGGCGCTCAAGGACGCAAAGAAAAACGCGATCAAGATCAAACGAACCAAGACCAACTCTATTGCACATGACGTTGCTGCAAAATACTCAGCATCAAAAGTTATGCTTTTCCCAAACCACGGTAAGGGTATTGTTGCAGGAGCTGCGCTTCGTGACATCATTACCTTTGCAGGCGTAAAGGATGTATCAGGAAAGGTTGTTTCAGGAAGTAAGAACAAGCTCAACACTGCTCGTGCATGTATGAAGGCGCTTGAGGCTATCAGTACTAAACACATTTTTGGTGGCCCAAAGCCAGAAGTCGTTGATGCTGAAACTAAAAAGGAGGTAACTAAAGAGTAATACTATGATGGAACTTAAACGAGCTACAAAGAATAAAAAGCCAAAACTCGTCGGACGAGGTAAAAAGCGCGGCAAAACTGCAGGTCGTGGTACCAAAGGGCAGCGCGCACGTGCAGGTCACAAGATTCGTCCAGAAATTCGTGACCGTATCAAAAAACTCCCAAAACTCCGTGGTCGCGGTAAGAACAGTTTCAAAGCATTTAGAACTACACCTGAGACTCTCAATGTGAGCGAGCTTGGCATTTTTGAGAAAGGAGCAGTAATCACTCCAAGTACACTTCTCGAAAAGGGTCTCATCCGCCGTGTGAAAGGAGTACTCCCACAAGTGAAAATTCTTGGAGGAGGAGACCTTGCGCACCAGGTAGAAGTGTATGATTGTGTAGTGACCGATGCAGCAAAGGCGAAAATCGAAGCTGTTGGTGGTATCATTAAATAATCATGAATTCATTTTTCCGAAAATTTTCAACAATCTTTACTGATAAGTCACTTCGTAGCAAAATCATTTTTGTTATCGTCATCTTTGCGATATTTCGATTTCTCGCCGCTATACCAGTACCGGGCGTAGACACGGCTCGTCTCAATCAGTTTCTCTCAAACAACCAATTCCTTGGACTCTTTAACGTGCTCTCTGGAGGAGGACTGTCTTCATTTTCTATCGTGATGCTCGGAGTAGGGCCATACATCAGTGCATCTATAATCATGCAGGTGCTCTCAATGATGTCGCCGTCCCTTAAGGAACTCATGCAAGAGAGCGGTGAGGCAGGGCGACGCACCTTTAACCAATACATTCGTTTACTCTCTGTGCCAATAGCAGCGCTCCAAGGGTTTTCATTCATCAAGTATCTGCAGAGCCAGGGAGCTATCGGAGCGCTTTCTGGAAGCGCGCTCGCGACGAACGTCGTCATCATTGTGGGAGGCTCTATGCTTCTCTTGTGGCTCGCCGAACTTATCAACGAGTTTGGTATCGGAAGTGGTACATCACTTATCATCATGGGAGGAATCCTCGCACAAATCCCACCAAATGTGTCCCAGTTTCTCTTTACGCTCACCCCAGACCAGATCCCAGTAGTTCTCCTCTATATCGCCATAGGACTACTTGTGATTGCAGGGGTAGTGTATATCTATGAAGCAGAGCGTCCGGTAAAGGTCACCTATGCGCGTCAGGTTCGCGGTATTCGTACACTTGGAGGAAATGAGAGTTATCTCCCGCTTCGTCTGACTCAGACTGGGGTTATGCCTATCATCTTTGCGTCATCACTTCTCTTGTTCCCCCAGTTTCTCGCAGGATTCTTTGCGTCATCTAGTTCACTCAAACTTCAGGCAGTGAGCCATGGCATTACCTCATTCCTTCAGAATACGCTTCTATATTCAATAGTGTACTTCCTGCTTGTCGTGTTTTTTACCTATTTCTATACTGCGGTCACGTTTGACCCCAAGCAAATCTCAGACAACCTTCAGAAAAATGGTGCATTTGTTCCAGGTATCCGTCCAGGAGAAGCAACTAATGGGTATCTAGCGACCATTGTGACCCGTATCACGCTTGTGGGTTCACTCTTTCTGGGAGTTGTGGCAGTGCTTCCGCTTGTCGTACGCAGTACAACAGGTATTACCGCATTCGCGCTCGGAGGTACGTCACTTCTTATCGTAGTGTCAGTCGTTATTGATCTCGTACGCCGGGTGGATGCTCAGGCAGCAATGAGCGAATACTAGTGTATACTGCTCCTATGCAGGCATATGTCTTTATTGGAAAGTCTGGATCAGGAAAGGGGACTCAAGTAGCCCTCCTTAAGGAAAAGCTCGGTACGGTCTTTCATCTTGAGACAGGAGAAGTGTTCAGGTCATTTATCACGAGTTCTTCATATACTGCAGGACTTACCAAAGCCATGATGGATGAAGGAAAGCTTCCTCCGTCTTTTATAGGTATCCATGTGTGGAGTCATGAGCTCATTAACCAATATAAGGGGGAAGAAATAGTGCTTCTCGATGGAACTCCTCGTATCAGTGAAGAAGTACCCGTACTTCTCTCAGCCGCTGCATTTTATGGATGGAATGTTACGGTTATATATCTAGATGTCAGTGATGACTGGGCACGAGAGCGCCTCGAAGGTAGAGGTCGAAGTGATGACAGAGATCCGCACGATAGAGACGAGCGTATCGCTTGGTTTCACAAAAATGTCATTCCTGCCATCGAGCTCCTCAAAGAGAAAGTTACCGTCTACACAATAAACGGCGAGCGATCGATAGAAGAAATACACGAAAATATTTGCAATACGTTAGGAATATAAGTGCTCCGCGTGCTGACAATATAGCGGCTGCAGAACTCGGGCGTTGCCCTCGGACAGGCTTCGCCACCACATTGTCACACGCGTCGTCACATCGAAACTATGATACTAATCAAAACACCAGAAGAAATAGCAAAGCTTAAAATAGGCGGGCCCATACTCGCTCGCATTTTAAAGCTCGTCAGTGACGAAGTACGCCCCGGCATCACTACTCGCGAGCTCGATAAGGTAGCATCTGCGCTCATCAAAGCTGCGGGCTGTACCCCGGCATTTCTTGGCTACAAACCAGAAGGTGCTCGTACTCCATATCCGGCAACACTTATCACTTCTATAAATGATGAGGTGGTACATGGCATACCGGGGGAGAGGGTGCTCAAGGAGGGTGATATTATCGCGCTTGATCTCGGACTTAAGTACGAAGGAGTATTTCTAGACCATGCGATAACAGTTCCAGTAGGGAAAATCAGTCACGAGGATCAGGGGCTTCTTGATGTCACCGAAACTGCGCTTCTCGAAGGCATCGATGCTATCAAGCCTGGCGGAACAGTTGGTGACATAGGGTATGCGATAGAGCATTATGTAAAGCAGTACAAAAAGTTTGGCATAGTAAAAGGACTCTCCGGGCATGGAGTAGGCCGCTATATTCACGAAGACCCGTATGTACCCAACTATGGCAAAAAGGGTAAAGGGGAAAAGCTCGTACCAGGTATGGTCATCGCGATAGAGCCAATGCTCTCTCTTGGGTCTGAAGAAATTATTGAAATGAAAGACGGCTATACCCTTAAAACTCGTGACGGTTCCCGAAGTGCCCATTTTGAACATACAGTACTTATTACGGAAACAGGCGCAGAGATTCTGACAAAATAAAATCCCCTTATTCAGGGGATTTTATTATTTTACTTTTGCGAATACTCGCTTGAATGTTTCTGGGTAGTCCTTTGCGAGGGTAGAGAGGATCTTTCGGTCGAGGGTGATACCTGCCTTTTTGAGTTTGTCCATAAAGGTAGAGTAGGTGCCACCTTCTGCTCGAACGAGGGCATTGATGCGCACATTCCAGAGTTTGCGAGCATCACTCTTTTTGTCGCGGCGGTGTGCAAAGGCGTAGGTACCAGCGTGCGCGATAGCATCTTTTGCCATGCGCTCCTTGGTAGATCGGCCAAATCGGTACCCCTTGGTCTGTTTAAGGGTATTCTTTCGTCGCTTGTTTGCTATTGTTCCTCGCTTTACTCGTGTCATGGTAGGTTACTCTTATTTTGCAATAAATCGGTTTGCAGCCTTGTTAGTCATTACGAATTCCACCATCTTCTTGCCAGCGAGCTGCTTGACGCGAGACTGCTTTGCGTTGAAGTGGTTAAAACCAGGCTTACGGCCCAAAATCTTCCCAGTACGGGTGACTTTGAGGCGCTTCATGAATGATTTGTTGGTTTTCGTGCTCATAGTATTATGCTACGGTTGCAGGCTCAGCCTGCTTAGATCCGCCCCGGTCCCGCTCAAGTACTACTGAGAGGCCCTTTGGCGAACGCTTGTGTGGCTCAGCTATCTTATAGTGTTCTGTAATAAAATGCAAGACCCGGTCAAGTCTCTCCTTGAGAAACGTCTCATCCATACCTTTTGAGCGTCCGCGAAGAAATAGCTCTACTTTAATGCGGTGACCCTCCTTGAGCCATTTTGAGGCGTTCTTTGCCTTGAGCTCGAGGTCATGGTCACCCGTACCTACCTTTATCTGGATAGACTTGGTTTCAGTCGCCTTTGCGCCACTTTTGGCTTTTTGAGCCTTTTTCTTTTGCTCATACTGGAATTTTCCGTATTCCATGAGTTTGCAAATAGGGGGCTTTGCTTGGGCAGTCACCTCGATCAGATCAACTCCTTGATCGCTCGCCATTTTGAGCGCTTCAGCAATAGGAAAGACGCCAAGGTTTGTGCCTTCTGCATCAATGACTCGGACTTCAGGTACTCGTATTGCGTTGTTGATTCGCTCCTTCAAAATAGATATAGTACTACGATAATGTCTTCTCATAATACTAAAAAAAATGAAGAAAGTCAATCAGTTTCAGGAATAGTTCCTGTCTATAAAGAGCGCGGCGAGACCCTTGCGTCTCTTCTGGTACGGTTTCGTGAGGAGCAGGGCTACGATAAAGAGGTAAAGATAACGTACGCCGGCAGACTTGATCCAATGGCAGAAGGACTCGTGCTTTTCTTGGTGGGAGAGAGTAGGTTTCAAAAGGATGCGCTACTCGGTGAGCGCAAGACCTACGAAGTAGAGGTGCTCCTGGGGGTGAGTACTGACACGCTTGATGTGCTCGGCATGATAGAGCAAGAAACCATTGTCACTGTATCAGAAGACGCTATTGCACAGGCAGTAGAACAGATGAAAAGCATACGCGAAATCCCTTATCCAAACTACTCATCAGTACCAGTTGAGGGTGTACCGCTTTTTGTTCATGCACGAGCAGGGTGCAGTGTCTCTGTCCCGCATAAGCGCATCACCATATATGAAGCGATACTTGAAACTGTGCGGACGGTGCCGCTCAAAGAGATTGCCGCAGAAAGTATAAAAGATATATCACGAGTAGAAGGAGACTTTCGCCAAGATGCTATCAGTGAATGCTGGAAAGCATATACAGATGATACTAGGGCAGTACAGCTCGTCCGTCTGACTATTACTGCTTCCTCTGGAACCTATATGCGCTCCCTCGCACAGTGGCTCGGCGCGCAGCTTGGCGTGCCGGCACTTGCCTATAGTATAAAGCGTACAAACCTTGGTAAGTATTCTGTATAAAAAGAAGCCGGTCATTTGACCGGCACCTTCTAATTGAGTTGCGCATACACAACATGAGGGTTCATGGTATGCTCCTGTTCAAGAACTAAAATTTTCCACCGTGAATCATAGGGGAACATCTCACACATTTCTTCTGAGGTAACCTTTTCCGAAGTTATCTCGAAGTTATACAGCACATAATATATGTCTTTGTATTGAAAATGCACATAAAATTCCTGACCAACAAGTTGGTGTGCTACGAGATAAGATTCCAAAGATTCAAAAACTTTTTCTAAGGCATCCTTCCAGTTACTTGAGACTTCCGCAAAATCTTTTGTTCCACGATAATTCAACTGTGGCTGTTCAGTATTCTGAAAGAGGATAGATAGAAAATTTGGAAAAATTCCCTTTGATGGATTGCAAAGAACGTTCATAAGCTGGTTTGTTTTCTAGTATTTTGGCATATTTATGAAAAAAGTCAAATTGTGGAGATGGGGGGAATCGAACCCCCGTGTACATAACGCGTGACAGTACGTCTACATGTGTAGGATCTTTTGTATTTTAGGAATCGATCTATAAAAGAAACAAAACAATCAGATTCCGAGCTTCATATAGTTTGGAGTAGCAGTGAAGCGGGTGCTACGTCCTATTCCGATGCATGTTGCCGCAACTCTTTTATCGGAAGTCAAAGAATGCGACACCCCACTAGCCTAAGTTAGGCGAATTGGGGAATGAAGCCTCCATTCATAAAGAATGGTGACTTCACCTTAGCGATGCTGTTGCCAGTTATCGTGTGTGAGCGACGGTTTACGAGAGTACGCTCATGCTCGACATGCATACTGGCACCGACGTTGTGTATCGATACCAAGCATCCCCATGTGTTATTCGCCACGAGCCGCTTCTCGATCGAGATCGCGACTTTTGAGTGTGGCACGTTTGTCAAAAGTCTTTTTACCGCGGGCGAGTGCTATCTGCGCCTTGATGCGGGTACCCTTACCATACAGTGAGACGGGAATAAGTGTCAAACCTTTCACCTTGAGCTGGCGAGTAAAGTATTCCAGCTCTTTTTTATGAACAAGGAGCTCGCGAGAGCGGTACGGATCAAAGCCTGCGCTAACATTTTTCTCTTGCCATGGAGGGATGTGCGCGCCTAAAAGCATGAGCTTGCCGTCGACGAGGCTTACATACGCACCGGAGAGACTTCCGTGATGCGCCTTGAGTGACTTGACCTCAGTCCCAAGCAGTACAACTCCACACTCGTAGGTTTCCTCGAGGCCGTAGTCAAATGTTGCTCGTTTGTTACGTACGTATTCCATATAGGTGAATGTAGCACATTATATACGTCTTTTGTGTATAATAGCCAGATGCCAGCACAGAAAAAACCAGCCCCAAAAAAGAAAAAGTCACTCTCGTCATACCTTGTATCGGTACTTCTCGTATTTGCAGCACTCACGGCACTCTACTCACTCGCAAGTGATATAGGCCCTCGCGAAAGTGATACAGTAGGACTATCAGAAGTTGCGCGCCTCGTGAGCGCGGGTGAAGTCAAAGCCATTAGTATCGACGTCGACGATCTCACCATTACCAAAACGGACGACACAATTCTCAAGTCAAAGAAAGAGCCAGACGCAGCACTTACCGAAACGCTGGGCACGTACGGAGTAACTCCTGAAAAACTTAGTGCAGTTGATATCTCCGTTGTGGCGCAGTCAGGGGTGCTTACGTTTATACTCGCACTCCTTCCAATAATACTTCCGGTACTCGTCATTTTGTTTTTGTTCTGGATGCTCTCGCGTCAGGCAAAGGCAGGCGGTATGCAGGCATTTACCTTCGGACAGTCAAAAGCGCGTGTCACTGATCCGTCAGACAAGAATAATCGCGTCACCTTTAAAGACGTCGCGGGTGCGCGTGAAGCCAAAGAAGAGCTTCGCGAGATAGTTGATTTCTTGCGCAACCCAAAGAAGTTTCTCGAAATAGGAGCGCGTATTCCAAAAGGCGTACTCCTCACCGGAGCTCCTGGTACCGGAAAGACGCTCCTTGCGCGTGCAGTTGCAGGAGAGGCGGGAGTGCCATTCTTTCATCTATCGGGATCGGAATTTGTGGAAATGTTTGTTGGGGTGGGAGCGAGCCGTGTGCGAGATCTCTTTAAAATGGCAAAACGTGCATCGCCCTGCATCATCTTTGTCGATGAAATAGATGCGGTTGGACGCGTGCGCGGGGGCGGATATGGTGGCGGAAACGATGAGCGCGAGCAGACACTTAACCAGATACTAGTAGAAATGGATGGCTTTGAGCCAAATGACAAAGTGATTGTGATGGCTGCAACTAACCGTAGCGATGTACTCGACCCGGCACTCCTTCGTCCAGGACGATTTGACCGCCGCGTGACGCTCGACCTTCCGGATAGACGAGATAGAGAAGAGATACTTGAGGTGCAGGCGCTAAAGAAACCGCTTGGAGACGATGTACAGCTCAAAGTGATCGCAGAGCGTACGCCGGGCTTTAGTGGTGCAGATCTCTATTCACTCATGAACGAAGGAGCGATTCTCGCAGCTCGCGAAAATAGAAAGAAAATATCACAAATGGATCTTATCCAAAGCATTGAAAAAGTGCTTCTTGGACCAGAGCGCAAAAGCCATCTCTTTTCCAAAAAAGAAAAAGAAATCACAGCTTATCACGAAGCGGGGCATGCAGTCGTCACAAGTGTACTACCGTTCGGAGACGCGGTGCACAAGATTACAATCATCTCGCGAGGTCGCGCTGGAGGATATACCTTCAAACTTCCGATAGAAGACAAAAAGCTGCATTCCAAAAAAGAACTTCTCGATGATATTGCAATGTCGCTCGGTGGGTTTGTGGCAGAGGAGATGGTGTTTGGAGATACAACGACAGGTCCTGCTAATGATCTACAGGTCTCAAGTAACCTCGCGCGCGCAATGGTAACCCGCTGGGGAATGAGTGAGCGTATCGGGCCGCGCGCACTTGAAAATGATGGAGGTGCTCCTATTATGGGTATGGCAGTTGATGGCAAGGAGTATTCAGAAACGATGGGAAGCGTGATAGATGCTGAGGTCGAGAGCATAATGAAAGAGGCGCTCGCACGTGCGCGCGATGTACTCACAGAGCATCGTCCGCTCCTGGATGCAGTTGCCAAGAAGCTTATAGAAGTTGAAACTATCGAGCAAGCTGACTACGAAAAACTCCTCACTGAATACAAAGTGCCGCTCAAAAAGGCTGCATAGTTTATGAAAAAATTCAGTATTACTATCTGTGTGGTGCTCGTTGTAGTGCTTGGGTATTGGTATTATCCAAAGCACGCCCAGGCACCCATCGCTCAGCCAGTACACGAGAAGGCAGAGCCAATAACAATAACTGCAGTAGGAGACATCATGCTCGATAGAGGAGTACGCCGGAGTGTTGAGAAGAATTTTGCAAATGATTATAGCGCCTTGTTTGAGCATGCAGACTATCTCAAGGAAAGTGACATCACGTTTGGAAATCTCGAGGGCACTATTACAGACGACATCAGTCCCCGCACCGGAAGTAGGTTTTCATTTCGTATGAATCCTATTGCACTTCCCGCGCTTAAGGACGCAGGCTTTGACGTTCTCTCTTTTGCGAACAACCATGTTGGGGACTACTCACTCAAAGGCTTTACTGAAAGCTTGCGCAATATTTTGGAGAGCAAAATCTTGGCTACCGGTGCGGGGCAAAACTATACTGAGGTAACGACTCCGGTAGTTATAACTGTGCGAGGAGTGCGTATTGGGTTTCTTGGCGCAACTGATATCGGCCCTGACTGGCTCGCGGCAAAACCCGACCGTCCCGGCATTTTGCTTGCAAGTGACCCTCATTTACCAGAAATAGTACGAACCGCAAAGCAGTCAGTCGACGTGCTCGTTGTCTCACTTCATTTTGGTACAGAGTATTCGCCCGCTAACCAACGACAAGAAGAGCTCGCACACATCCTTATCGATAACGGGGCCGACATTATACTCGGCTCACACCCACACGTGATGGAACGAGTAGAGGAGTATGGCGGGGGCATCATTTACTATAGTCTTGGTAACTATATCTTTGATCAGTATTTTTCTTCCCACACTATGGAAGGTATGGTGGCGCACATTTCCTATGATCCAGAAACAAAACAGCTCACTCATTCTGAAGAAGTGAGTGAGCTGTCCAAACAATACGTACCGAGCCTCCTTCGTCCTTTTAGCGATACGGATCTTATCACTAAACGTTTTACGCCGTAGCCTTGCTGCTGCCGCGTTCTGTTAGTTCTTGCTCCAGTATCTCGAGATTGCCGTAGTGGTACTCGATACCTTCTTCACAGAGACTCGCAAGGGTAGGGATGTCGAGCGCGAGAGCTGCACCCTTTACGACATTCCAGTGCACAATAGCAGCTCCTTCAAAAAATCCTCCCCACTCAAAGAGTTCAGTCGCATTGTCCCATTGGTCGCCGATGTACAGGTCGCGCATCTTTGAGAGCTTTTCTTTCGTTTTCTCTGCCTTTGATAGAGTCGTATCGATTACCCCGCTTTCAGTCGCAATTGAAACGATTGCTTCTGCATGGAGCTTATGTTTCTCTTCCATATCTTTTACCTTTTCGGCCCCAAGTGCTTCGACGAGCGCGTTCTTTCCTTTTTCTAGAGTGTCGGTCCCGAGCTGGTTAAACGCGAGTACTTCACCCATCTTCTTTGCAGTAAATTCATTCATATAGCGTATTGTAGCAGATAGAAAGAGAGGGTTTCTTTTTTATGAAAAAGCGTATAAAATCCAGGGTACAAATGGGTGCATAGCTCAGTTGGTAGAGCGCCGAGCTTATACCTCGGTGGTCCATGGTTCGAGTCCATGTGCACCCACCTGTTTGTTATAGTAAATAGATATCTGTTGATATCTTTTACTAATATCGGTATATACTATAGATACGGCTATACCGCACCTAAGTGATATAGCCTACACATATATGACTACACAAAAAGCAGCAAAATGGTTCGGAATCGTCCTTCTTCTTGTGGGTATCCTCGGATTCATTGGTCCGCTCACCCCAGGAGGCAATCTCTTGGACATCTTCGCGGTTGATACTGTTCACAATATCATCCACGTCCTCACTGGTATTCTTGGCCTTATTATGGCAGGAAGTCCAAAAGGTGCTCGATCATTCTTCCAAATCTTTGGTATCGTATACGCACTCGTTACGATCATCGGATTCTTTTGGGGAGGAAGCGTACTTGGTATATTTGTAGTCAATGGTGCGGACAATATCCTTCACCTCGTGATTGCAGTACTTGCGCTCTACTTTGGATTCCGAAGTAGTTCACAAACTATGTAATAGGTACACCCACATAAAAATCCCCACCATGTTGGTGGGGATTTTTATTCGAAGTGCATATCGCTGTACCGCTCTACCCGGACTTGTAGGAGCGGGTGTCGAGCGAGCTCCGGATCTTGCTCTACCAGTGCTATAGCACTTGCGCGCGCCGCTTCAACAAGTTTGGGATTGCGAAGGGCCTCCATACCGATATCAGAGATGCCCCACTGCTTGAGTCCGGTGAGCTCTCCAGTGCCGCGGAGCGCGAGGTCGTACTCGGCGAGTTCAAATCCATTTTTAGCACTGATGAAATACGAAAGGCGTTCCTTCGTCTTTTCACTTTTGCTATCTGCAAAGAGATAGCAGTACGGCTGATGACTACTGCGCATAACTCGGCCGCGAAGCTGGTGGAGCTGTGAGAGCCCAAATCTCTCAGCACCTTCGATGATCATAAGGGTTGCGTTTGGGACATTCACCCCGACTTCTACCACCGAAGTCGCAACGAGTACGTCGAGTGCGTGATCTGCAAATTGCTGCATGACTGACTCCTTTTCTTGTTTTGTCATTTTGCTATGGAGTACGCCGATGCGCTCCTTGGTAAATACTTCTTTTTGTAGTCTTTTTGCTTCCACCATGACAGACTTTGCGATGATTGCTTTTTCATTACTCTCATCTGGCGCATCAATGCGTGGGCAGATGATATAGAGCTGCCTGCCTTCGGCAAGTTTTTGCTTGATGGCACTGTAGACATTTTCTCGCTTATCTGGAGTCACAATAGAAGTCTCGGGCCATTTACGGCCGCTGGGCATTTGGTCAAGGACTGAGAGATCGAGGTCGCCATACATGGTGAGGGAGAGCGTACGAGGAATAGGTGTTGCGGTCATTGAGAGGAGGTGCGGGAAGTGTGCGTCCTTTTTAGCAAGCCCTTTGCGCTGACCAAGTCCAAATCGGTGCTGTTCGTCGATAATGGCGAGCGCGAGGTGTTTGAACTCCAGACTTTTTTGAATGAGCGCATGTGTGCCGATGACTATTGGTATCTCTCCATTTTTGATCCATTTCTTTAGCTGAGGTTTCGAAATATCAGTCCAAGGATCGCGAGATGAAGCCACTTTGCTAGGGAATTTTTTGGCGCCGCTTCCGGTAAGGAGGGCAATACTGATACCGGTGCCTCTAAAGAGCTCTACAAATGACTTGAAGTGCTGTGTCGCAAGAATTTCAGTAGGTGCCATATAGGCGACCTGGAGATTGCCAAACTGCTGTTTCGCTCCGTCATCTTTGCTCGGTCTGTTCATCACGGTTGCATACGCACCTATTGCAGCAACTGCAGTTTTGCCACTTCCAACGTCCCCCTCGAGGAGTCTGCTCATAGGAGTGCTTTTTTCTAAATCCTCAAGGATTGTATCGACTGCACGCCGCTGAGCATCAGTAAGAGGAAAGCCAAGGCGCTGGATGAAGTCTCGGGTTTCTGTTTTGCCGATGCGGTACGCCACGCTCTGTGCAACCCTTGCGCGGTCCCGCTGTTTTGCAATCTGAATGCTCACAATCTCATCAAATGAAAATCTTTTGCGGGCGATGACTGCGTCTTCTTTGGAGCGTGGAGTGTGTATCCACACGAGCGCTGTGCGAAGCGTAGGAAGAGAAAAGTTTGTGAGGATATTCTCTGGCAGGTGGTCAGGGATATCAGTCAGTATTGAGAGCGCTCGTGCTATGGCGTGGCGAAGCCATTCGCTTGATACTCCGTGTGTCTCTGGATAGATAGGTGTGCGCGGACCACTTGCCTCACCACCAAAGAGCGAGTCGTGGCTATCAATAGCGAGTACTTTCTCTTCTCGAAGGCTTGGGTTGGTGAGTGCGAGCTTTCCTTGATAGCTTGAGACCTTGCCCGTGAGTTCGACTACTTGGCCTATAGAGAGCATGTTGGAGAGATAGGGCTGGTTGAACCATACGACTGAAAGAGATCCGCTCACATCTTCTACTACTGCTTGCGTCATATTGATTTTACTTTTCCAGCCTTTTTTTGCGGCAAGTTTTGTGATACGCGCACGCACAGTCGCGTCGACCCCATCGCTAAGGCTGCTGATAGATGTGTAAAGCGACTCGTCAGCGTAGCGACTTGGGAAGTGGTAGAGGAGGTCTTCAATGGTATGAATACCAAGTTTTATGAGACCACGTTTGATATCAGGGCGAAGGCGGATGAGCTGTTCGACGGGGGAGGAGAGCGTTAGCATGTAGGTATAGTGTAGCAAAAAGCCCCGAACAAGTCGGGACTTTTTGCATTAGTAGTTAGGCGCGGCGGTCGTGTCCGTTTTCTTGCTTTGGGCGAGCAAGATCTACGAAGATAGTACGTCCATCGAGCTCGCTTTGGTTGAGCTTTTCAACCGCATTCTTTGCTTCTTCTTCAGATGCAAATTCTACGAAGCCAAACCCTTTACTCTTGCCGGTCATTTTGTCGAAAAGGACATCTGCCTTGGTGACAGTACCAGCTGAAGCGAAGTGAGCTGCTAATGTGTCATTGGTTGTACCCCATGAGAGACTTCCAACGAAAACTTTATTATTCATGAAACTTTGTTAAGTATTACTTGCTAACGTGCAACGCGCCCGATCAAAGGAGACATTACAACGAAACACAGTATAGCATCCATTTGGTATCTGTACAGGCTACAGTTCGGACTTGGGTAAAAAGTAGTAGAGGGCGGGAAGGACAAGGAGGAGGTAGCAGGCTTCGATAGAAAACACTGAAACGATAGCTGCAACGAGGTACATACTCGGCCCAAACAGCGAGCGAGCGAGCACAACCTTTGTTTCGCCAATGCTCCGGTGCACAAAGTAGCGCAGTGCGGTAAAAGAGAGCGACGCTCCAAAGAATACAACACTATACCCAAGCATCGTGAGGTGGTGAAAGGGGTAACTACTCGCGCCTTGCGTCGCAAACGGGATGAGTGTCACAAACATGAGAAAGAGGATGTTGGACCACAGTATGCGACGTCTGTCGACATGGCTCAGGGCATGGGTGAGCTGATGGTGATTGACCCAAAAGATAGCGATGGTGACAAAAGAGATGACAAACGTGATGAGGTTGGGGAGAAGCGGCGCGAGATCCCTCAGTGACTGTACGATGTCGCTATGGCCTAGTACGGGGCCGTGAAGCTCGATAGCAAGAAGGGTAATGGCAATTGCAAATACGCCGTCAGAAAATTGTTCAAACCTCGCCTTTGGAATTGGGTGCATAGGTATAAGTATACGATAGAAAAAATGAAACGTGTATGGTAGAGTAGTGCAGCAACGCCATGGAGACGTGTCAGAGTGGTCTAACGTACCTCTTTGCTAAAGAGGCAGGGGCTTTATACCCCCTCGAGGGTTCGAATCCCTCCGTCTCCGCCAAGAGAACTAAGTATCGGAGCGACCCGAGTACCTAAATAATGGTACTTAGGCTAAAATTACATACATGGGAACTTATGAAGCAAAAACTGAAGGCAATAAATGTATTTTCTGTGAAATTGCATCAGGGAATCTTCAGACTCCAGGATTATTCTGGCAAGATGAAGAATTTATGGCATTTCTTTCAATTGATCCAAATACTGAGGGTTTTTCATGTGTCATTCCAAAACAACATTTTGGAAGTGATGTGATGAAAATGCCTGATAGTGCACTACTGAGATTTATCCTCGCCGCAAAACAGGTTGCAGGAATTTTAGAAAATTACTTCGACGATGTGGGTCGTGTTGGTGTGATTATGGAAGGCACCGGTATTGACCATGCGCATATAAAACTTGTACCAATGCATGGCACTGAGCATCTCAAACGAGGTGAATGGAAACAGATGCTTTCAGGGAAAGAATTTTGGTTCGAAAAGTATGAAGGGTGGATCTCCTCCGGAGGTGGCCCTATGGCTGATCCTGAGAAGTTGAAAGCTTTAGCTGAAGGATTAAAAAAGAGTCAATAGAAATATGGAAATAATAACGTACTCACCTATAGATCAAGAAAAGCTCGAAGCATTTAAAGCATCAGTATGGCCAGCTGCGGACATTGAGCACTATGGTAACAATCAGCCAAACTTCTTCCGTGAAGAAATCACACTTCTGGCAAAGGATGGAGATGAGATAGTTGGATACGTAACAATTATCGCTGACTCAGGTGTTGCGCAGATTGAACCCTTAATGGTTGCTGTTGAACGAAAAGGACAAGGTATTGGGAGTAAGCTTCTCGTTGCCGCAGAAGAAAAAGCGAAGTCACTTGGAATACATAAAGTATGGCTTGAGACAGGTAGCGATTGGAAGGCTCGATCGTTTTATGAAAAACATGGATATACCGTACGGACTATACTTCCAAACCATACAGGAGGAAGAGAATTTGTGTTGATGGATAAGATGCTTTAAGTAATTATGGCAATACGATTTACGTACAACAAAGAAAAAGATATCTGGTGTCTTTTGAATAAAGGCAAAAGCTCTATAAATTCTCAGAATCCAACTAAGCAATACGAGCAGCTTCTAGCACTTCATGGAGAAAATCCTTCCAATGAAGCAGCCGCATCTTTTATTGATTCCTATCTTTCAGAAAAAACCGTTGATATTGAAAAATATATTGATGCGTATCAGAAGGACTGGGACAGTGTTGCTGAAACATATACCAAGAGGGCAGAACAGATATTTGGTGTCTCTTTACGGCAAGATATAACTGCATATCTAACAATCAATAGTCGTTGTCCATATAGTCTAGAAGAAAACTACTTCTTCGTTACAGTCCCAACGTATTCTTATATAGCTCGAAAAACAGTTATGCATGAACTGTGGCATTTCTACACCTGGTATGCCTTTGGGATAGAGCAAGAAGAAAAACTTGGGAAGCAAAAATATAATGATCTTAAGGAAGCATTAACAGTACTCCTTAATATTGAATGTGCCGACTTACTCCCAGATGGAATAACTGATACAGGATATTCGCAACACGCAGAACTTCGCGAGAAAATCATTTCACTTTGGAAAGAAGAAAGGGACATTCATAAACTGTGGAGTGTTTTAGTTACTCAATCAGTGTAAGTGTTTTATCTTTATACTCAATTCGTGATCTCAGATTTCCGAGTAGTTCACGCTTCTCGACAGTCGATCCCTCCTTCAGAATGTATTTCGCATAGTTTCTGATATCTGTGTCTTTGTCTGTTTTTATCTTTTCTTTAAAACCTAGCACACGATCAGTAAGTATCTAGTCGTTGTCTATTATTTTTTTTGACATACTCCTCAAAATCCTTATAGTGTATGAAAAATTAACTCATGCAGAAAAACAATTACGCGCCATTGATTGAATTTCATGGATATACTAACCCTGAATTCATGCGGCTTAAAGATCAGCTCTCTGAAGCAATGAAAAAAGTTCTTTTGGAAAAAGATTATAAAAATCTGACATTTTCACTCCTAACAGCAAAAGTGGTAGATGTGAAAAATCAAAACCGCCCGTTTTTACGGCTGTACAGTAGTGAATTTGACATCGTGCACAAAGTTCACGACATACTTCTAAAGCTCAAATGGGAAACTGAAATCGAGTTCATCAAAATTACAAACTATTACGACCTGCGGAAAAAGTAGGGATGAGTAATTACAGCCTCCGTTCACAAAACGGGGGTTTGTTGTGTAATTGACAAAAAAGCCTTATACGATAGTATTATTTCAAAATTTACATTAAACTATTGTTCTTATGACAGAAATTACAACAAACCCTGACATGTTAATGAAAAAGCACTGCAGTGAAGTAGTGCAAATGCAACTTAAAGACGTGGTAACACCACATGGCTGGACACTTCAAAAAGCAATTCAATCAGGTATTGATAATCCTGATTCGAGTATTGGTGTCTACGCAGGTGACCCTGAGTCATACACTTTGCTTGCCGCACTCTTTGATCCAATTATCAGGGAGTATCATCGGTACGAAATGTCAGGACACAAGAGTGACTTCTCGCTTACCGGACTTCCTGTTGAAAACCTGGACCCCGTAGGGAAGTATGTTATTTCAACCCGTATTCGTGTAGGGCGTAACTTCGCAAAGTATGCATTTCCTTCAGCTATCTCAGCAGAGGATCGTGCCGCACTCGAACGCGAAATTGTTGCCGTGTTGAAAGAATTGCCGGGTGATCTTAAGGGAGAATATTTCCCGCTTGATGGTATGAGTGAGGAAGTGCGCCAGCAGATGGTCACTGATCACTTTTTGTTCAAACAGGGAGACCGTTTTTTGGAAAGTGCTGGTGTAAACCGTGACTGGCCAAAAAACCGTGGAATCTTTTTCTCAGCTGACAAAAAGTTCCTTACCTGGGTTTCAGAGGAAGACAGTATGCGTATCATCAGTATGCAGCCCGGAGCTGATATTGCTGCCGTGTTTACACGACTTGCAACTGCACTGAACTTCATCAACGAAAAGATTAACTTTGCATTCGATGATGTTCGTGGGTATCACACCACCTGTCCTACTAACCTGGGAACAGCGATGCGTGCATCAGTACACATTCGTATTCCAAAACTTTCTGCAACTGAAGACTTTGCAAAGGTTTGTAAAGATCTGGGGTTGTCGATTCGCGGAGTACACGGAGAACACTCAGAATCTGCTGATGGTATTTATGACATTTCAAACAAGCGTCGCCTGGGAATCACTGAGCGGGAAATCTATGAGGAGCTTTACAATGGTGTAAAGAAACTCATCGAGCTCGAAGAATCGTTGTAATATTGGTACAAAATTTGAAGCCATCCGAAAGGGTGGCTTTTTTCTTACAATGCTATAATCCGGCCATGGAAAATTTAGTATCTACCCACAAAACAATCATCAATGCGGAGTTGGTTCTCATATTTCTACAAGGGCAATACCAAACTGAAGTTACGAATCTCCAATTCATCACAGGGGGCGAAGGTTCCCAGGCATTTAGCTTTGAGGTTGATGGTGGTCAATATGTCATCCGAGTAAATCGCCATAGCGCTGAGGGATTCAAAAAAGATGAATATGCGTATAAACATTTCAATTTCGAGAGTATTCCAATCCCAGAAATACTGAATATTGGACAGATGGATAATGGGTACTACTTCGCAATATCAAAGAAAGTAGACGGAATACTCGCCAGAGATGTTCCCAAAGAGAACATAGCCGACTATGTTACACCCTCAGCCGCAGTACTTGAAGCAATACACGCAATACCGATCGATAGCACTACCGGATATGGCAAATGGGATAGTACAGGCAATGGTGCTCACTCAACATGGAAGGAATTTCTGAAAAAGGTAGATATGTACGCAGTTGGAAATGATGAAAATCCAAGTTTATTTACTAACTCATTTCTTGAACAAGATGTATGGAATGAATTGTTTCAACATTTTGTATCAGCACTTGAGTATTGTCCCGAGGGTCGGTGGCTTCTGCATGGCGATTATGGGTTTGATAATCTTTTTGTGAAAGAGGGGAAGGTTGTCGGGGTAATCGATTGGGAACATTCTATGTATGGAGATTTTTTGTACGATGTTGCATGGTTATCATTTTGGTCACAGGGCTTTGGCTACAAAGAGTGGTATAAAAACTATTATCAGTCCCAAGGAAAACAGATTCCACACTTTGAAAAACGACTACTTTGCTATGAGCTCTACATAGGACTTGGTTCATTGAGTTTTTACGCATATTCCAATCAGAAAGATAAATATGAGCGTTCGAAAACAAGACTGTACGCAATAATTCAAAATGGTTCATAATATGAATTAAAAAAGGAGAGCGATTGCTCGTCTCCTCGTGTTGTTTTAATTATTTCCATAATCCTTGATTTCTGGTTTCCGAGCAGATCCCGCTTCTCCTCGTTTGTGCCTTCTCTCAAAACATACTTCGCATATCCCCGAATATCAACGCTCGGCACGATAACTTCCTCTTTCATTTTAATGAAGGCCATTGCATTTTTTGTATGACAAGGTGGTAGTATACTAGCGATATGACCTACAACATTCATCCAATTCTTGTGCATTTTCCGATCGCATTTTTCCTTTTATATACGCTCTTGCGCGTACTGCCACTTGGTCGGTGGATGCCAAGCCCTGCAGGGAGGTATGTCCGAGCTGTTGTACTTTTAGCAGGAGTACTGGGCGCGTTTATGGCAAGTGCAACAGGTGAAGTTGCGGAGCATCTTGCGCGGCCTGATAGAGGGATTGTGGAGGCGCATGCATTTTTTGCTGCTGCATCTACTTGGATATATGGACTACTTCTTGTAGGGGAAGTGCTTGCGATGCTGCGGCCATACCTTCTTGCGAAATTTCCACAGCTTCCATTTGCAAATATCCTTAAGGCGCTTGAGCAGCTGCTCACTCACCAAGCTATTGTTGCCGTCCTCGTGATTGTTGGTATCGTCGCAATAACTATTACGGGCCTTTTGGGCGGAGTGATGGTATACGGCACTACTGCGGATCCGCTTGCTCCTCTAGTGCTACGCATACTTGGGCTCTAGGTGTAGAATATGTTTGTATAAGTAATATATAGTAAATATGGCAACAATGATTCTTTTAGGACTTCTCGGGGCAGTGATAGCGGCTATTGTAGGAACACTTTGGTACTCTGGTGCAACCCCAATGGGCAAATGGCACATGCAGTATCTCGGCTTTGACAAACTTTCACCTGAAGAAATGAAGCAAAAGATAGCAGAGGCAAAGCCAAAGATGCCACTCTCATACGCGACCCAGCTTTTGCTCTCATTTATCACATCGCTTTTTATTGTGTTTGTTGCGTCACGTACAGGAAGTATGGTGTACGGCTATGTCGCAGTCATCTGGCTTGCATTCATTGTGCCAAATATTGGCTCGTCACTTCTGTGGAGTAACTGCGACCGAGCGCTTGTGTGGAAGAAGTTTTTCTCAGACAGTCTCAGCAATCTCGTCACGTATCTTCTCATTGCATGGGTAGTGCTACTCATCATCTAAACAAAAACCGCTCTTTAGAGCGATTTTTTTTATTACATCTGTACTTTTTGGAGCTTGTGATAGCTACGGTATGAGAGAATGAGGATGATAATAAAGATGACTGGCATGAGAAGCCCTGGCACAAATCCGTCAACGATGAGGTAGCTGAGGAATGCGAATGCAAAGTCAAAGGTAAATCCGGCATACACCCATTCCTTTGCTCGTCCCTTGATCTGCGGAAGGAGGAGTCCAATAGCGCCGAGTACCTTAAAGAGGGTAAGGAGATAGCCAAAGTATGCAGGATAGCCGAGGTGTGCGATACCTGCCTTTGCGAGCTCGGTGTTGAATGTAAATGCGGGCATCACACCTTCAAAGAGCACAATAATAAGCGTCGTAACCCAAAATATAATCTTTTGCTTTTTCATAGAGCTATAGTGTAGCGCCAAGCTTGCCAGATGTACACTAGTGATTTTTCGGGCAAAGTGCGATATAGTAGCGCACAGGGGAAGCGTGGATGAGTGGTTTAAATCAACGGTTTACTAAACCGTCGGCCTTCACCGGCCCGAGAGTTCGAATCTCTCCGCTTCCGC
>CBFIGQ010000053.1:0-11036 GCA_965662335.1 Minisyncoccia bacterium | reverse complement strand
AGAAGCAAGGCGGATACGCTGGGCCTCTCCGCCTGAGAGCGTGTTGGCAGTACGCGAGAGCGCGAGATACTCAAGTCCAACATTGAGGAGGAACGTAAGCCGGTCTTCTATTTCTTTGAGAACTGCTTTACCGATCTCACGGTCCTTTGCAGAGAGCTTGAGCGATGCAAAAAAGTCAAACGCTTCTTCTACAGAGAAACTCGTGAGATCAACAATATTTGTTTTCTTTTTACTGTCTTCGAGAAATACATTGAGCGCTTCGGGACGCAGGCGCTTGCCATGACAGACCTCACACGGCTCGGTGCCACCATAAAACTTCGTACCAATTCCATTACATTCAGGACAGGCGCCATACGGCGAGTTAAATGAAAAGAGTCGAGGCTCAATCTCTGGGAAACTAAATCCGTCATTTGGACATGAAAACTTTGAGGAAAGCAGAAATTCCTGTATCGACTCCGTTTGCATGTCAAAGTCCTCTGAATTCCCAATCACGATCTGCACCAAGCCCTCTGCCTCAAGAAGCGCTCGCTCGACAGCCTCAGACAGACGCAGCTCTGCGTCACGAGGATTGTCCTTGAACTCATGCACTGCGAGCTCGTCTACCAGCACCTCAATGGTGTGCTTGTCATTTTTCTTGAGTTCAATACGCTGACGTAGCTGATGAATAACTCCGTCTACTCGCACGGTTGAGAACCCTTTTCCCAAGAGATCGTAGAGAAGCTGATAGTACTCACCTTTACGACCGCGCACAATAGGCGCGTACACCTGCACGCGGGTGTCGTTAAATGCAACGTTCATTACTTTTTTATTAGTCGTTCTTCCTATTTCTTTTATTTTTGCAAGAATAAATGTATTGATCTCTTCTTGAGAAAGCTTGGTAATGAGTGTGCCACAGATCGGACAATACGCCTTACCGACACGCGCGTAGAGTACACGCAAATAGTCGTAGATCTCAGTTATAGTGGCGACGGTCGAGCGCGGATTGTTTGACCGAGACTTTTGATCAATGGAAATAGCCGGTGAGAGACCTGAAATCTCATCAACATCTGGCTTGGGCATTTGATTGAGGAACTGACGCGCATAACTAGAGAGTGACTCCACATATCGCCGTTGTCCTTCTGCAAATATTGTGTCAAAGGCAAGTGAACTTTTCCCAGATCCAGACAGTCCGGTGATAGCCGTCATGGTGCCGCGCGGGATCTCGACTGAAATATTCTTAAGGTTGTGGGTACGTGCACCCTTTACTACTATACATCCTTCGTCTTTCTGCTCTTTTTTAGTCTTTGCTGTGGCCATAGTTGTATAACACTAAATCCCCTCGCCTCTGGCGTATAGGGGTATGTATACTCATACTATCACAGGTCTGTGCGCTCGTCATCCAAAAGGGTATAGATTCCGAAAACTCGACTTCGTCTCAAACAGTTCTCCATCTATACCCTTTTTCCTGACTCGCATATATACTTACACTATGAACCTCCAACACACAGACGCGTCGATCATTCATTTCTTTCGCCGTGTTTCGATACCACTTGCGCGCCTTTCCCTATTTATCGTCTTTTTTTGGTTTGGACTCCTTAAAGCCATAGGTCTCTCTCCCGCAGGATCCCTCGTCCACGGACTCTTTGATGCTACGCTTGTGGGCTTGGTACCTTTTCATGCATTTTATGTTGGGTTTGCAGTATTTGAATGCATCATTGGCATACTGTTTTTGATCAAGGGCGGTGAGCGCGTCGTCATGCCGCTCCTCTTTATTCATATGGTTACGACGTTCCTCCCGCTTGTTTTCCTCCCGGGCGAGACATGGCAGGCGCCGTTTGTCCCTACACTCGTAGGCCAGTACATTATTAAAAATCTCGTTCTCATTGCAGCAGCGATAGGTATTGCAGCTCACCTTCATCCACTTCCTCGAAAGGATTGACGTGTGTACATTCAGTTGTATACTAAAGAAAAACCTGCACCATGAAGAAAATAAGCCTAATTTTCAAGGAAACGTATCTGAAATATCATGATACTTTCACAAGGTGTTTTTCCTTTATATATGATTTACTACAGCGTCCTATGAAAGGACCGTATAATCTCACAGAAAAGGAAGAGAACCATATTTTTAAAAAAATCCCCCATCCTCATGAGTCTACATGGTCGGCTCTGCAGGACCAGGCACCAAATGCAAAACCAGATATATTTCTAATTCCTGAGAGTTGCGGGCAACATTTTCATGATTTAGATCCAAGAAAATGTTATTGCTGGAAACGCATCGAAGGCACTGACGAATTCAGATTGGTTGTCGCCTAACAAAATACCCTGCCAAATGGCGGGGTATTTTTATACGAGAGGCTGTTTCTTTACGAGCGCAATAAACGCAATACCGGAAATCACAATAATGATAGACGCAACCACTATCGGCATGGAAAATGCCGTTGACGCGGCGAGATACCCTGCGAGGACTGGAGGTATCGCTTGTGCGAGCGCCTGCACTGATGCATTGATACCAAGGATCTCTCCCTGCTCGTCACTCTTGGCAGAGCGACTTATGAGGGCGTTGAGGTTGGCCATGACGAGTCCATTTGCAATAGCAAAGAACGGTACAATGACATAGAGCACCCACGCCTTGGTTGGCACGACCTGGAAAAATACTGCGATACCGGTCGCTACGAGCGCAAAGCGTAAGATAGGTATTTCGCTAACATACTTCCCGACAAAGCGCGTCACGAGCGCCTGCGCGATTGCGATCCAGATACCGACATACGCAAAGTAGTTGCCGACACCACTCTCTGTAAAGCCAAACTTTCCGACAAGAAACACCGCAAAGAATGTCGTAAAGAACGTAAATCCTGCAATAAAGAGAAATGACGTCGTAAAGAGTGAGCGTAGCTGGCGTATCCCCCACGCCTTTTTGATGTTTTGAATACTGCGCGCAAAGTGAAATGTTATGTATCGCTTTTGAAGGTTCGTTTCGGGAAGTGTCAACCATACGAGCACGGTGTTCACGAGCGCGAGAGAGGCTGCAAACCAAAACGGAGTCGCTGCTCCAAAGCCGTGGTATACATGTGGATCTGCAAGTTTGCCGCCAATAAATGGCCCAAGAATAAATCCAAGCCCAAACACTGCCCCCATGAGTCCGAACGTCTTGGCGCGATCTTTTGCATCAGTGATATCTGCGAGCGTTGCCTGCGCGACTGCGATGTTTCCGCCCGTGATACCATCGAATGCTCGCGCAATAAAGAGAAGCGGGATATTGAGTGTGATTATACCAACCGCAAAAAGTACGTAGGAAACACTCGTACCCAACAGCGATATCGCAAGCACCGGCTTTCGGCCAAATCTATCTGAGAGTTCTCCGAGAATAGGTGTTGCAATAAATTGCATCAGCGGAAAGATTGCCGTAAGGAAGCCGAGCAAAACATACCCCTGCTGCACAGACCAGCCAGCCGGGAGAAGATATGCCGGAGAAGCCGGGTTTGTGAGGAGCTGCGGGATGACGGGAATAAGAATACCGATCCCGAGCATGTCGATCAGGATCGTAAAGAGGACGGCGCGCAGGACTGATTTGTTTTTAGACATAGGCGTCGTGAGTATAGCAGAAATACCCGCTACTCAGTAGTCGTTCCGTCAAACGCTGCTTCGTTGTCGATCGCTTCCTGTTTAGTCGCGCGTACGATGCCGTCTTTGTGATGAGCTGGAGCGTATATCGTGTAGAGTGTGAGCGGCTCACTCCCCGTGTTCATAACATTGTGCTGCGTGCCTGCTGGTACAATTATCGCATCACCGTCTCCAACATGGTACTCAGTATCCCCAACGATCACTGTCCCAAGTCCGGACTCAAATCTAAAAAACTGATCATTCTCCTCATGCACCTCCATCCCGATCTCCTCTGCCACCCCAAGCGTCATTAGCACAAGCTGCATATGTGCACCTGTGTACAGAACCCGACGGAAGTCGGTATTTTCTTTAGTAATTTGTTCAATGGGTGTGTGGTATCCTTTTTTCATAAACTACTAGTATATCACTTAGAGCACGGGTTCGAGACGACGTTTCTTGGACAGTCGCTCCGAAAGACAATATCGGTCGTACCCATGCGCAAACATAGCAAGTGATGTGCCGATGAGTATGAGGTGTGGCCAGACGACTTCCCCAAAGAAGAGGAGCGACATCGTGAGAAATACCAAGAAAAAGAGCGAGGCAAACCGTATCTCAAATCCAAGTATGAAAAATAGTCCCAGCATGACTTCGATAGTCATCGCGCCGAGCACAAGAAAGATCGGGTCAAAATGGAAGTACTGCGTGAGATGGTACTTGGTCACCGTCTCAAGCGCGAGGTTGCCGTGAATGAGCTTGGCATAGAGCGATGCGTAGATAAGCGATATACCAAAGAGGACACGCATGATGAGGAATTTGTAGGCATGCAGATGTGGCGCGATCTTTGCTTCGACCCGACCAAGCCATTTGGCTATCTGATGACTCTCCACAAGGTGGTACGCGCCGCCAAACAGGAGCACCGTGAGCGCCTCGCCCAGATACGTTGCGTAGTTGGTCATGTAGATGCCGTAGTGTCCGACAAGCACTCCAAAGAGTACCGTCGTCGCAAACGCTGCAATACGTGGCAAGATCCCCAGTACGAGTAGTCCGCCGAGTGCAATGAGAAGTCCCGAGACGAGTGGCGTCGCCGTGCCAAACACCGCACGCATCGGCAGCTCGATTCCAAATATCGCCCTGTACCATCCGCTTGCGAGAAGCGACACGCCGAGCGTCGCCTGCGCGATGCGCGGAGCGAGCGTCTTGAGGTGTGCGAGGTACGGATCGATGGCTCGCTCGACGGGACGCGCGATAGAGATAAAGAATACGCCGATAATTATCAAAAGCGTCAAAAGCCCCCACGAGAGAAACTGTCCGAGGTGTGCCTGTATCGTCCCCACGAAGTCCGGAGCTGGAGCCGCAAGCGCAAAGTTTATTTCCTGCTGATCGAGCACATACACCTCATGCGCCTGTGCGATGCGTGTTATCCCGAGCACACCAACACAGAGCACCAGTATCGCCATCCATCGTTTCATATCTGGTAAGTGTACTCCTCTTTTACGGTCTGTGCACATAGAAATTTAAATACAAGATCTTGTCGATACCTACCCCACTCTAAACACCTTGTGCGTCCGTATCCCACCTGAGACCAACCGCACAGACTTTCCAAGATGCTTCGTCAAAAGCATTGTCACCACCCTATTGGCATGACCATGCTGCGCACTCGCGCGGACATATACCTCATATGCATCAGGCACCTTTTCGACAATGAGGTCTTCATGACTTTCGGGGTGGACGATGACTTTGATGAGCATCATAATATTTCTCTATATTCTAGATACTGTTCTCGTACCAACTTTTTCCACCATTCGGTTTCCTTGCCAGAAGTAGCTATATCTGTTTTTGCATAAATAAGAAGTACTCGAACAGTTGCCATACTTTGATGTATGGCAATGATACACCTGTTTCCAGATCCATGCCGAGATACGTCAGTACCAAGGATTTTAAATTCAGTCTTACAAATCTGTATATCGTTATCTGGAGAAACACATAGTACTTCCGCGATACTCTTTTGAAACAAGGCTTGCACAAAGGTAAACTCCACGATCAAAGCCGTACGAGTTTTGTCCCATGCCCCTTTATGTTTCTTTTGAAATCCCTTTATATAATGCCGATCCGTAAACGGCTCAAAGATGACCGAGTACTTCATGGCTAGTAAATATCTTCTGGATTTTCTTGGCCAAATATTTCGTACGAGACAATATCATTATCTTCTGCAAACATATATGGCATTTGCTTGTGCGTAAATGACACAATTTCTTCTGTTTTTTTATCTTTCCATTTAGTATCAATGTTTTTGATCAAAGCACTTTCTTCTTTTGAAAGCTCACTACTATCTTCTTTTTTGCCAGCACGGGTAGCCGAGACCATCATGGCGCCTTTGTCAGTATTGTCGATCGCAATCTCTCCCGCATCAAACATCTCATCAATCAATCGAAAATACGCATCTGCCACAGGTCCGTATTGGATCTTGCGATACTGCATTCCACTCATACTCTCGAGGTGCTTGTAGTACCAAGCAAAGTCGGCAAAATACAGGAGCTTAGCAAGTTTGGTCTTGGGTACCTTGGTATTGAGCTTGAGAAAGGCAAGGATCATCTGTTTGTACTTGGCATAGTTGGGCCTTTCTCGATAGCCAAACTCTTCGAGCGAAAGTCCAAATAGTGCCGAAAGTTTTTCAATCTCACTGAGCGTCATGTCTCGTTTGCCTTGCTCGAGCGCAATATAGGACGAACGCGAAATCCCTAGCTGTTCTGCCAGCGCCACCTGCGAAAACCCCTTCTCTATACGAAGGTCTTTGATAAATTTGACATATTCATTACGCATGGTTTCAGTGTATCAAATGTGTGTAAAAAGTGCAACATAGTAAGTGTGGATATTTGACATATTTTTTAGGAAGCATAAAATTGATTTATCCCCCGATTGAACGCGGGATCAACATTAATAATTTAATAAAATAAATATGGCAACATACTATATTAAAAAAGATACAAATAAACAGTATTATTGGATACTTAAATCAAATAACGGCGAAACTGTTTGTATGAGCAGTGAATCATACGCTTCGAAACAAGGGGTTGAAAAATCAATTTCTTGGAATCAAGCAAATGGCAAGACTACAGATATTCAAGATCTAAGTTAACAAAAAAGAGAGTTTTCAAAACTCTCTTTTTTGTTTATCTAATAATTTTAGTTTATTTCGTTATCTTTTAAAACCCTTACAACAACACCCTGAACGCTCATTTCTTCATTATTGGTATAGATCCTAGGTTTATGTTCTGGATTTGTAGAACAGGGCTTTAGTACAACAACTCCATTTTCTCGATAATACTGCTTTATGGTTGCATCATCGCCAATAAGAGCAACTACATTATTCCCTACTTCTGGGTGATAATTTTTTCTACACAAAACCAAGTCACCACTATTAATCCCTATTTTATTCATAGAGTCACCCCTAGTTCTGAGTACGAAGTATTTTGAACCTTTTGATATATATTCAGCAGGCACATCTATCATTTCTTGCACGCTTGGATCTGCAAACATCAATTCTCCGCATCCAACCGAATCAAATAGCGGCAATTTAACCATTTCACCAACATAAGGAGATTTAACTATTTCAGGGATGATTTCTTTTTGAATTGAAGCAGGTGTTTTATTTACAACTTCCTTTAAATAATTTCTAAGGTTTTCATCGGCAACATACACATACGTGCCTTTTATTCCGCGAGTTAGCAATGTTTTATAAATATTTATTATGTACCTCTCTAACTCATTTGGGTCTGTAATCCCGTTTCGGCCGTTAGTATCAAAATATTTTTCTCTATCCACTTTAAATTTTTTACTTTTTACATCATATGAAAATTCTGGACCAATAATGACGCCAACATAATTTAAATCATACCCTTGTACCGTATGAATACAGCCAACTTCGTTTATAGCGTTCGGTGAATTTACCCAATCTTGTGTTGTAGAGTTCCATATAAGTTTTAAGCCCCCTATTTCTATATCATAATCACGAGTACCATGTGCTGTATGCCAAGGCCAAGCATATCCAGCAACAACACGGGCAAGCTTATGGTTTTTGTCCTTTTCTTTGATTTGATTTACCATTTCTTCAGCATTATAAAATATTCTAAAATCATAATTTGAAAAAGTAGTATGTTGCGGTATTTTTAAATCAAAAAAATCTTCAATAAATTTAATGTATTCTTCGCCTGCCTCAACACGCATTTGAGAATTTAATTTATACTCTTTTGCACTAAGTTTTTTGAAATCTTCTGGTCGAATATCTGCAGGTTTTATGCTCTGATTTTCATCATAAAAAAATATTTGATACTTAGAAGATTTTATCACCCAATCAAGTTGTGTACCCCCATTGCTCAAACCAAGCTTTTTGTTTACAGCATCAAATGAACCGTAGCCCATAATCCCTTTTCGCCTTTGTAGACGGTGCGATTCATCAACGATCAGTAGGTCATATTGATTTTTTACAACGTCATTTGGGCCAATAACCATACTTGATTTTAAGCCTTTAATTTTCGAAAAAACTTTAGCTATTGTTTTTCTAAGAGAAGCCATCGGCACAACAAGACCGATATTCATATTTTTTGTTTCCTCTTGTTCTTTCAGATATTTAAAAAGATACGTTGCAAGAATAGTTTTACCTGTGCCCGGTTTACCATGCACAATATATGTTTTTGCTTTATCTGAACGTATATCTTTATATATCTGGCGAGCCACAACAAACTGATCTTCAGTTAGGGATTTATACGGCGAGTATTTAAAAAGATCAGTATTTTTTAAGTCGCGCAGTGTACTTCGAGCAAGCCCCATCTCTCGAAGCTTTTCCCATATTTCCTCAAACTTAGCTTTATATTTCTGACGGTCGTAGTAATTATGATTTTGTAAACCTCCATTTCCATTTTGGAGTATAAATTTTTGATCAGCAGACATGTACTGGATAAGCCATGATTCTATATCCAGAGTTGCAGATTTATTAAATTCTTCATCTCCAATCACATGGATTGATGAAAGAGTCCTACGTATAGGGTTTTCATAGTGTTGTTTACTTCTATAAAATGCATTAACAGTTTCTCCAATATATACCTCTTTTTGATTGTGTGCGACGTATACTACTGGCCAATTTTTACCAAAACGATATTTCTTTATATCTTCAAAGTTATCTTTATCAAATTTAAATGATTGTATTTCTGGCATACTCTAGAGTTCTGTATATTTATCAGACTTTCCTTTTGCTTTTTCAACAGGATACTTTTGTTCATTTTGATCCATCTTTTTATCAAGTGCCTCAACAAGATCTATATTGTAATAATTTGAAAGAAGAATAAGCCAATAAAAGACATCGGCAAGCTCCTCATTGATTTTGTCTGCACGCTCTGGTTTAAGCTGATTATCTTTTGTCCACTGATACAACTCAAGTACCTCTGAAGCTTCTAAATTGAGAGATATGGCAAGATTTTTAGGATCATGAAATTGAGACCAATCACGATCCGTTGAGAATTTTTTTATACGCTCTACAAGAGTAATGAATCTGCTGGCGTTTTTCATTTCTCTATAATCCCACAAAATAAGGGTTTTTTCAATCTCCCCAAACCCCTCGTTTAGACCCTAACTTTCTTGCCGTATCTCAGGCATTTCAATTTTTGACTTGAGCGGGTTCTGTTCCATGGATACATGGTCCCGCATCTCATCCCTTTTTCAAATGAGTCTACTTGCACTCCTCCGCGATATATACAATCTGGGTTGGGGTTGATGAGAGGTTGGGGATAAGGATGTCCTCGCCGTCCTTTTTTGCCATATCGAGTGTGTAGCGCTGCTTCACAAGGTTGGAGCCATCGATGGTATAGACTTCAAATTCTTTTTGGTTGGCGCCATCTATCGTGTAGCTATAGATGAACTCAAGGTATCCATCCTTTGCCTCACCTTTCATCGTACCAGTAAATCCACTGCTCAGTCCCGGGCCGCTTTGCGTACCGCTCTTGGTACCCTCTATTTGCCCGCGGGTACGCGTGAGCTGCATGTGCTCCTCTACTCGAAACGGCGCATCAGTGGTTGCTTCTTGGATATGTCCAAAGCAGTATGCGCGAGACTCTGCAAACGGCACAGCAATCTTTGCCTCGTGGGCTCGCCTCCAAACAAGTATGCCAGCGGCTACAATAATCGCTCCAAGTATGATATAGGTAATCATCTTTTTCATAGCATGACTATCGCATATCCAGTTCATTTTTCAAAGCTTGCAATTTCCTGAGCGTACGATAGTTTTCTAAAAAAGAGTTATGATACCTAGACTTTTTATTTTGTTTGTTGTGCTCATTATTGCTCTCTATGTTATCGTTTTTGTTGATGTTGGGTCGTATGAATTTCGGCAAAATGCATACAAAATACTGCTGATTGCCGCAGGGTTTGTGTATGCAGTAGGTGTAGCGTATGAAATAGGAACACGACCTATTCGCATAAAATACCAAAATGAAATCATAGCCTCTATCGGTACGACCTAAAAAACGCCGCCTTGTGCGGCTTTTTTATGGATTAATATACGTCTTCCACCGCAAAACCACTATCTCATTGTGTAATATCGCGGCAGTTTCTATTCTCAAAACACCTATTTTCAAATAAAAAACCCCTTCATTTCTGAGGGGTATCTTTTTTCCGCACATTCTATTTTGCCATCTTTAGCATCTTTCGGCCGATGGTTAACGCTTTTTTGTCTTCGGCTGACATAGTCACTTTGGTTGCAAGGAGATACTTCCTGAGAATTGATGCACGGGTTTTTTCATCGGCCTTTGCAAGCACGAGCTTCAGAAAGCTTTTTAGTGCTTTTTGATCAAAATGATCGACTGCGCGGTCGATTATTTTGATAACGTTAGGCCGTGAAAAACCCTGGGTCAACAGATCGACAATATATTTTGAATCAGTCCATACCACCACCGTTTTTGGGCCTTTCCGACTAGATGTTCCATCCGCGTTTTTGCGTCGGAATTTTGTTGCGTTTTTTACAACTTTTTTCTTACCTGCTATTTTTACGACCTTCTTAGGCGCGGCCGTCTTTTTTGTAGCCATAATATAGATTTTAAGGTTCTAAGATATTATAGCATATTTAATTTTAAAGTCAACATTACGGATTTATATACGTCTTCTCACGTAAAACACCGATCTCGTCCCGCAATATCGCCGCAGTCTCAAAGTCGAGGAGCTTCACGGCTTCTTTCATTTCAGCTTCCTTGATTTTGATGAGTTTCTCAATCGGATTTTTGCCGCGAGTCTTTCTTCCCTTTTGGTCCTTTTCTATTTGGGCAAAGAGTTCGAGATCAAGCGCGAGCTCGGCGTTCACGGCCTTGCTATGCTCTGTCTCCATACCTTCGGTGATGTCTTTGATAGCCTTACTGATAGTCTTGGGAGTAATGCCGTGTTCTTTGTTGTACGCAAGCTGTATCTCGCGGCGA
>CBFIGQ010000052.1:0-23172 GCA_965662335.1 Minisyncoccia bacterium | reverse complement strand
TTGATTGAGCCGTGCGATGATCCATTGATCGAGTACATTACTACTTTCCGTGTAGTGCCCTTCGAGACTCTTGTCACGGTAGAGTTCATAAAATGAATACACATTGCCAAGGAGATTGAATACTTTGTTATTGATTTCGGCCACTGACTTCTCGTCATAGTTTTTGCTTTCCCCTGGCGCGTTCACTGAGTACATCCAGTACCGCACTGCGTCCACACCGAACTTGTCCATCTGCTCAAATGGCTCGACGATGTTACCAACAGACTTACTCATTTTCTTGCCATCTTTATCAAGGAGGTGCCCGAGACAGATCACATTTTTATACGGTGCGCCTCGCTCCATGAGCACTCCGACTGCAAGGAGCGTATAGAACCACCCACGTGTCTGGTCGATTGCTTCACTGATAAAGTCTGCCGGATACGGGAGGTCGCTCGCGTGCTCAAATGGATAATGATCTTGTGCAAATGGCATTGAACCACTATCAAACCATACATCCATCACTTCTTTGACACGACGGAACTCTTTGCCATCTTTCTCTAGTACGACCTCATCGATGTATGGACGATGGAGGTCGAGTTCAAACGCATCGTTGTGCGGCAAAGGTACAAAATCAATCTGACGAACTTCTGCATTGTCGAAGTTTTTGTAGTTGCGTGTTTCTTTATATAGTGCATCAAATGAAATACCACGCGCATGCAGCTCAAGTGCTCGCGTCACCGCGCCATGCGAAATAAAGAGAATAGTTTTCCCTTGGTACTGCGCTTCAATATCGTAGAGACATGCACCTGCGCGCGTGACGACTTCAGCATATGACTCTCCGTCTGCTGTTTTAAAATGATAGCGATCTGGTGCATTGTTGCGCACTGCAAAATACTCTTCGTGATTTTTACCATTAAACTCCCCCCCTACATTCCACTCACCTAGTCGCTCATCGGCTTTTACCGCATCAGTACTAAGTCCAAGTTCTCGCGCGATAAGCTGTGCAGTTTCTTGGGTTCGAGGAAAAGGTGAGGCAATAATCACATCGATAGATTTCAGATTGTGCGCTGCAGATACGACCTGTTCCCTACCTTGCTCGGTGAGTGGATCTTCTCTGTGACTATCAATACTCCATACGTTTCGCACGTTACTTTGAGTTTGTCCGTGTCGCATTACAAAATACGTATTCCCTGACTTCTTTGTGTATTTCTTGAGTGTCGCAACACTATCAACGACTATACGTTCGCCATCCTCTGCTTGCCATATCGGGAGCGGCGTACCCCAGTAGCGCTCGCGGCTGATTGCCCAGTCTTTGAGTCCTTCGAGCCACTCTCCAAAGCGACCTTCCTTGATGTGATCTGGCTCCCAGTTGATAGTCTGGTTTTCTGCAATGAGCTTGTCCTTGAGATCGGACATACGGATATACCAGCTATCGCGCGCGTAGTATATAAGCGGCGTCTTGCATCTCCAGCAATGCGGATATGAGTGCTCGTACTTTTCCTTTTTGAAAAGGAGCGACCCAGAAGGGCGATTGGCAAGATCCTTGATGATGTCGACTGCAACATCATCATCTTTGACAAATCTCCCTTTGAGAAAGTCGATATCTACAGTGAAATGTCCTGCCTCATCCACTGTGTGCACCTTTGGCAGGTTGTGCTTTGTAGCAACCGCAAAATCATCTGCTCCATACATTGGTGCAATGTGCACAATACCAGTACCGTCACTGGTCGTGACAAAATCTGCTGCATATATTTTGTATGAAGTTTCTGAATGAAGTAAGGATACGTCATAAAGCGGCTCGTATTCCATACCAACCATCTCACTTCCCTTGTGCTCGGCGATCACTTCTACCCCGTCACCCAGTACTGAGAGTCGATCTTTTGCAACAACAAGTATCTCCTCTCCCACTTTTGCTTCAACATAGTCGATGTCTGGGCCAACTGCGAGCGCGACATTCCCTGGGAGCGTCCACGGCGTCGTCGTCCATGCCACAAAGTATGCCTTGTCAAAGCCTTTAATAGGGAATTTTGCATAGACCGTGAGATCCTTGTCATCCTGGTACCCCTGCGCGAGCTCGTGCGTTGCAAGAGTCGTACCGCAGCGCGCACACCACGGCAAGACTCGATAGTCTTTGTAGAGGAGTCCTTTTTCATGAACCTTGCCAATGATATTCCAAAGGCTCTCCATATATGAAGGATTGAACGTGTAGTATGCACTCGACTTATCTACCCAGTACCCAATGCGGTCAGTGAAGCCTTCCCAGTCCTTGATGTAGGTAAACACTGAGTCCTTGCAGGCTTTGTTAAAGGCAGCGATGCCGTATGTTTCGATTTCTTTTTTATTGGTAAGGCCAAGTGCTTTTTCAATCTGGAGCTCTACTGGCAGCCCATGCGTATCCCATCCTGCTCGGCGTGGTACAGAGTATCCTTGCATCGTCTTGTAGCGAGGAATCACGTCCTTGAATGCGCGCGCTTCGAGGTGGTGAAGCGCTGGTTTTGCATTCGCAGTCGGTGGGCCTTCAAAGAATACGAACTCTTTCTGCCCTTTATTTTTCTCAAGGGACTTCTTAAAAATCTCATTCTCTTTCCAGAATGCCAAAATAGCTTCTTCACGAAGTGCTGCTGGGGATTTGGTTGTGTCTTTTTGTTCCATAAAAATAAAAACTCGTCGCTTGAAAATAATGCTGTCATTACTTTCCAAGGACGAGTCTCTATGCATAGAGTCGTGGTACCACCTCGGTTTACTTCTCATTTGGATGGGGTCTACTCCCTTTTGCAAGATTTCTTCCCAGAAGCTCGGAGTTGATAGCTCCTCAAGCGCTTATGTAGGTATCCTAGCACACTACCGCGCGTGCTCCAACCAACTTTTCTTAGGTTGCCTGTGGGTACGGAGGCGATGATAGAAAAATTTTTTGACGACTTCGATAGACGCAAAATAGACAAAACTTATCATGAGCATCGAACCAATGACAAATCCAGGGATAGGAGTGAATCCAAAGTAGTGACCGAGCTCTCCAAGCGCGATCCACCATGCAACACATGTCGTAAGAAACGCAGAGAGTATGACGAGGCGGTGCGGACGATGTACTTTCCATACCGCATGAGCTGTTCGAATGAAAAAGATTGCAAAGACCTGTGAGAAAAATGACTGAATAAACCATGCCGTTTGAAAAACACTGCCACTAAATCCAAATATCTTGTACAGCGTATAGAAGACTAAGAAATCAAACACTGAGGAGAGGAGTCCAAACACGAGCATGAAGCGCGTAAGCGCACGTATGTCCCACGGGCTTGGACGATTGAGAATATGTTCATCCACATGGTCTGCGATGAGGGCTATCTGAGACGTCTCATAGAGGAGGTTGTTGAGGAGTATCTGTGTCGGAAGCATGGGGAGGAATGGCAGCACAATAGATGCGCCCGTCATAGATATCATATTTCCGAAGTTGGACGACACTGCCATCGAGATGTATTTCTGCGTGTTGGCAAATGTCTTGCGCCCTTCTTTGACACCTTGAAGCAAGTGTTCTAAGTCTTTTGTGGTAAGGACGATATCCGCACTCTCCTTTGCTACGTCGAGCGCATTACTTACCGATATTCCTACGTCTGACGACCTGAGCGCAGGTGCATCATTGATGCCGTCTCCCATGTACCCAACAGTGTGCCCGCGTGATTGGAGTGCGCGAATAATGCGGTTTTTCTGAATTGGCGTAACACGCGAAAAAATAGTAATACCTTCTGCGCGGGCAGCGAGTGCATCGTCTTCGAGGGTTTCTATCTCTTCCCCATCAAGAGTTCCTTTTGATACGACGCCCACCTCACTGAGAATGTGTTCGGCAACTGCGCGATGGTCCCCTGTGACCACCTTGATCTCAATACTCTTTTGCATGAGCTCTTCGAGAATGCGCTTGGTGTCGGGCTTGGGAGGGTCAATAAATGCGATAAATCCTGCAAAGGAGAGATCGTATTCGTCTTTGGAGCTATACACTGCCTTATTTGCGAGCTCTTTGGTTGCAACGGCTATGACACGGTAGCCGTCGCGTGAGAGTGTTTCGAACTCTTTCGTTGCCTGTGTATGTACCTTTTCATCTATGCGACACGCTTTTAGTATTTCTTCTGGCGCACCTTTAGTGATGAGAAGTATTCCATCTCCCTTCTTTTGTACGACCATCGTGTCGCGTTTTCTCTCAAAATCAAACGGTATCTCGTGGAGTTTGGTATACGATGCTATAGCAAACTCTTGTCGCTCTAATATTGCAGCATCGAGCGGCGTTTTGGCGCTGCCTTTGAGTGCACTTGAAACGTAGGCCGCCTCAAGCACGCGCTCTGATACGGCGCCGTCTTCAGAGACGTATCTCACCAACACGATATGGTCTTCGGTGAGTGTACCGGTCTTGTCAGTACAGAGAATATCCATCGAACCAAAATTCTCTATGGCGGAGAGTTTCTTTACGATCACCCCCTTTTTCGACATGCGAAGTGATGCACGAGAGAGATTGACTGCAATAATGACTGGCAGAAGGTCTGGAGTGAGCCCGACAGCGAGTGCGAGCGAGAAAATAATAGAGGTAAAAAGATCATGCTTCAAAAACGCATTAATGAGAAATATACACACAACAAGGATAACGATGACCTTGGTGAGTAGGATACTAAATTTCTTTATACCACTCTCAAATTCGCTCGGACGCTCACGCTCAGTGAGTAGGGCTGCAATAGACGCAAACTTAGTGCGGCCACCAGTTGCAGTGACTTCGATACGTGCTGCTCCAGAGACAACGCCGCTCCCCATATACACTGAAGCGCGACTTGTTTTCTCAACGGGAAGTGATTCTCCTGTGAGCGCAGATTCATTTATATAGAGTGCCTCGGTCTCAAGCACTACTCCATCCGCAGGCACCACTGAGCCTGCCTCAAGGAGTACAAGGTCCCCGACCACAAGAGACTCGTGTGAGAGCTCTATTGCGGCCCCGTCGCGCACTACACGTGCCTTTGACTCTACCCGTTTGGCGAGGAGTCTTGCAGCTTGCTGCGAGCGAAATGAAATAAAAAAATCGAGTACTGAGGAGACGAGTACGATAGTGATGATGAGTACCCCGCTCACCGTGCTCCCTGTTGCGAGCGCTATGACTGCAGCACCAATGAGTACAAGAAGTATTGGGTTTTTGAATTCAGTAAGAAAGGTAAGGAATGCGGATTGTCTGCGCTCAGTAACAAGCGTATTGCCGCCATCTCTTTTGTAGCGTGCGAGTGCTTCGCTGCTCGTGAGTCCCGCATGCGATAGTGTATCCATACTATATATACGGAGTTTCTTTTCGCTCTTCGACTCGATCAGTCTCGACCATCTTGATAAGTTTCTCTATTAGTCGTTTTGGGTCGTCATCAAATATCACTCGATCGCCTGGGCGGTTGCTTTTCTCGATCATGTCTTTGATTTGCTCAGCCATAGTCCATGGTCCTTCGAGTACTCCGAGCGGCTTGCCGTCTTCAAAGGCAATGGTGAATTCATGGATTGTTCCGATGCGTCCACATCCGATAACTATGGCATCGCAGCTTCGGGTAAAGAGGAGGTCGCGACCTGGGAATCCAAATCCTGTGTAAATCACGAGATCCATATAGTCGACAGGAAGCTTCCAGTTCTCAACATGATCCTTCTCACTTTGTGCGGGAGAAAGGCCAATAGAGATGCCCCGTTCAGCCTTTGCACCCATTGCAGCCCAGAGCGGAAATCCCGTTGTTGCGCCTGTGATGAGTAGACCTCCTTGCCTGACGATTTCCTTGCCGAGCTCTTGCGCCTTTTCGAGCGCATGCAGACCACAGTGCCCTGTCTCTGCCGCACCACTTACACCAATCTTGATCTTGATGTGACCGTGTTTATCATCGTTATCGAGTGGTCCGTTGTAGCAAATATATTTTTGTGAAGCTGTTGTATCGTTCATAAGTTAGTTGCAGTCCAAGTGTACCACGTCGCCTTCTTCAGGAGCGTAGGCATTGATACCCAAATGATCGCGAAGACGCTGCGTGAGGTAGAGTGAGCTTTTAGGTTCCCCCATCGCGACATACACTGCCTTTATGCTATCTGCAGTTGATGCGACAAACTCTACAAGATGATCTGAGTCCTTGTGTCCTGAGTATCCATCGATAAACACGACATGCGCATTGACTGGAACACTCTTGCCATTGATGTGTACTTCCTTCGCACCGTCTTGGATAAGTCGCCCGATAGTACCGAGCGACTGATACCCTGTGAGTAGGAGTGTATTGTTTGGATCAGGTAAATAGTTAACCTCATGGTGGAGAATGCGCCCGCCATTACTCATACCGCTTCCCGCAATCACTATCTTTGGATTGTGTTCATGTACTATTTCTTTGGATTCTTCGGTGAGGAGGGTCGTCTTGAGTCCCGGGAAATTAAAAATATCATTTCCCTCACCCACGAGTTTGCGCGCAAAGTCATTAAAGTATCGCGAGTACTTTGCGTACACACTCGTGAGTTTGATACCAAGCGGTGAATCAAAAAAGATGGGCATTTGCGGGACACGGTCGTGCTCGACGAGCTGGTCTATTTCAAAGAGAAGTTCTTGGCTACGCTCAAGAGAGAACGTCGGAATGACAAGCGTTCCCTGTCGGTTGAAGTTGTCTTCGATGGTAGCCTCAAGTCGCTCACGGCGCACTGCGCGCTCGGTGTGGTTGCGGTCACCATACACACTTTCCATCAGCATAAAATCAACGTTTTTGATTGCTTCGGTATCGCGCAAAAGTGGTGACGGAGAGTTGCCAAGGTCTCCAGTAAATATGATTTTTTTGTTGTTGTAGATGAGCTCGAGCATCCCTGACCCCAGGACGTGCCCTGAATCACGGTAGCGAAACACAAAAGGACCAATGGCGAGGTCTTGGTGGTAGTCGATGACCTGCCAGTGTGCAAATACCTTTTCGAGTACCTTGTCACTGTACACCTCTTGGAGCGACTCATTGTCATTGTGCCGCAAGATGTTTGCAGTGTCTTCGAGCATGAGCTTGGTAATGTCTTTGGTCGGAATAGTAGAGTAGATCGTGCCACTAAAGCCATCGTGCACGAGCTTTGGAATGCGTCCGATGTGGTCGATGTGCGCATGTGTAATAAAAAGGTAGTCTACAGTCTTTGGATCATACGGAAATGGCTTCCAGTTCCACTCATCACTCTCTCGGCTTCCTTGCGCAAGTCCGCAGTCAACAAGAAATCTGATTCCTTCTCCTTCAACTAAAAAGTTTGCACCAGTAACCGAGCCCGTTCCTCCTGCAAACGTAATAGTAAGTGTGTGATCTGTTTGTGTATGATCAGTCATTACCCTTTATTGTATCGTCTCTTGGTTATAAGCACAAAGACAGTACCGAGTATACCGCCCACCATATCGCAGATGACATCCGATATAGAGTCGCTAATATCAGCAAGATGCACTCCTTTGATATAAAATTGTACAAGATACTCATAATACTCCCACGCAAGTCCAACGATAAATACAAAAAGGAGAAGCTCTATTACCACTTCCTTTGCACGCTTGTCAAGGATATGCCTGAGGCCAAAGGCACTTCCAATGAGTACGACAAAAATACCGCCGAGCATGTGCATGTACATATCAAATGGAGGAATTGATACATACCAATAAAAGGCATTTGCAAGCCAGTTCACCGACAGTAGCAGTATTCCAACTATTGCAGCAGCACTCACAAGTCGTCTATACATTCCACTAGTATACCCAATAGAAAAATCCCCTCAATCGGGGATTTTTGTTACGGCTATGTAGAAAATAGTACCTTAGCCTAATGCCAAGTGGGCCACGCGAGGAGAAATGATACTTCGATGCTCATAATAAACGGCACCCATAGCCTCAAGTCACCTACAACGGTTGCCCTGAAAGTCACGTTCTAAGTACTATTTTTACATAGCCGTACTCTCATTATACCGTGCTACTAGTCTGCAACAAGATAGACAGTGGACAAATCTCATGTGTCGTTTCGAGTAATCCGACAATAAGAGAGGAAATACTTCAAGAGTTATTTTTTAATGTGAGATTGCTTTCGCTGGGTGAATTGCTCGTGGACTGTTTCGTATTCAAACAGTTCACTTTCTGAGAACCAGTGCGCAATTTCTGATTTTGCTTCTTCGGCATTACCCGATGCATGAATAATGTTACTAAGTGCAAGACCTTCACCGTCTGAATGCGCATAGCTCACATGTGCATAATCTCCCCGAATCGTTCCCGGTGTTGCAGACTTCGGCTCTGTGGCACCAACCATCTTACGGACCAAACTTGCTGCCTCCACTCCTTCAAGAACACTGGCAATGACGGGTCCTTCACTCATCATTTCAAGTGCAGCATCGAATATTTTTTGACCGTGACGAGTAATCATCGTACCGATCGTTTCGTAGTGATGAAAATAATGATCCCGATCAGGACGAACCATTTTCATACCGACGATCTTAAGACCCACACGCTCAAAGCGAGTAAGTATTTCTCCTACAACGCCTCGCTGTACCGCATCTGGCTTAAAAATAATGAATGTTCTCTCTTCTTGTCTGTGTGTCATACCGCCCCATCATATAGGCAAATGAAAAATGCTGCAACAAAAAGCCGCTCGAAGGCGGCTGTTACTGTTCTGAAAGTGCGTAGTGAATTTCTGTAATACTATTACGCATTCTTTTTGGAGTTGTTGTGTTTTTTGAATGTAATTTGAAGGTTTTTTTATCCTTTGGATTCTTTGCGTCAAAGATGATTAAGTGATATACACCATTTTTAAGTTCAGAATATATCCCTGTCTTTTTACCATGCCCTATGAGAGGTTTACTTTTCATGTAATATTTTTTTCTTGATACTACAAGAAAACTGCAGGTAGTCAACCTACATCCTTTCTGGCACTTCGATGCCCAGGACCCACAGCCCATTTGCAAGTGTCTGTCTAACCGCCTTTGCCACTGCAAGTCTGTATGCACTAGCGTGCGTGTCTTCATCAACGATCTTGCCCTGCCCATACCAGGAGTTGAATGCTTGCGCGAGCTCTAGAGTGTAGGTTACGAGATGATGCGGCGCAAGTTCGCGCTGTGCGAGTATCATCACTTCTGGAAACTTGGCAACAAGTCGCTCAATGAGCTCAGTCCCTGCCTGAGGCGTGCTTGCGTCAGGAAGTACTCCAGCTTCTTTGCCCTTTTCAAGAAGTGAAGAGGCGCGCACACAAGTGTACTGGATATACGGACCTGAGTCGCCAACAAATGAAAGTGATACTTCTGGATCAAAGTCGATGTTCTTGCCCGCAGCAGCACGAAGGATCGAGAACTTGATCGAAGCAACGCCAATCTGCTCTGCTGCTTCGGGTGAAATATCCGGATTCTTTTCTTTCACTTCAGCGATCACTGTGTCGAGCACCTCGCTTGCAAGCGGCACACCTCCAAGACGACTAGACATTTTTTGCCCCTTAAATGACATGCGCCCGTGGTATCGGTGGAGTGACTTCTCTACCCACGCAGGGTTGATATGCTGAGCTGCATCAAGGACAACGGCAAAGTGTGATACTTGCTGCGCATCAGTGATAAAGATCGAGAGGTCTGGATCGTACCGTGTAAACTTGAGATCAAGAAGTCCAATGTCTTTGGCTTCGTATGTTGGGTTGCCTTGTGAGTTGATAAAGACTGCGGTATGAAGCTTTGGATTTTCTGGTGTATAGACTATTGCTCCTTCGCTTTCTCTAAAGACTGTTGGTGTATTCTCTCTTACAATACGCCCGCCATCTACCCCGGCCTCGCTTTCATATATATAGGAGTCAAAGTGCGAACCAAGACGCAATACTATCTGTTCAAAGTAAGTGATGTTAAACGCCTTACACGCTTCAAATAGCGTGAGCTCGTCGCTTGGTTTTTTTGCGTAGAGATTATCTGCAATCTCTTTGACGCGGTAGACCATGCTGCCACATGGCTCTGACTCTTGTGCTTCTTGGTAGCGGCGAGTACCTTCGACATACGCATCACCGAGCACTGCCACATCCCGAGGTACAAAGTTTGCACCGTATTTTTCGAGAAGCACATATAGTGCCTTTGCAACGCCGAGGGATATATCAGACGGAAAAGACATCGTCACTACCTCCCCACTTCCATAGCGCGCAAGCCTCGTGATAGCCTCACCTATGGTGTTGTTCATCAGATGCCCAATGTGAAATGGTTTGAAAAGATTGGGAGATGAATGCTCAACGAGTATTTTTTTGCCTTTATAAACATTGGTGTAGCCATAAGTCGTTGTACCCATCGCTTCGCGGATGGCGTCTATGTTGTGCGAACGACTAATCGTGAAGTTGATAAATCCAGGACCAGCAACAGTGACCGATGCAACAAATGATTCTTTTGTTTTGTCGAGATACGCTGCGAGTTCGGTAGCTACTTCGATCGGAGGCTTCCCAAGCTGCTTTGAAACAAGGAGCGCGGCATTTGTAGCGTAGTCACCATGTGAGAGGTCTTTGGGCCGTTCAACGTGGGCGTCAATACCGAGGCCAAACAGATCCTGTACTGCCTGCTGGACAAGCTTTTTGAAGAAGTCGTCTTTCATAGTAACGATAATAGCAGAAATCCTACTGCTTACCAGTCGATCCAAATCCATCAGTTCCTCGTGCCGAATCGCCAAGCTCATCTACTTCGACAAGTGAAGGTATAGCTACCGGTATAATCACAAGCTGACTTACTTTGTCTCCTTTTTCGATGGTATAGCTTTCTTTTGAAAGATTGACGAGGTGCGTATTGTATTCACCCCTATATCCTGCGTCAAAGACTCCTCCCATCGTATGTAGCCCTGCCTTAGAAATGCTTGACTTATCTTTGACTATTGCGGCAAGGCCAGTCGGGAATTCAAGCGCGAATCCGTGCCAAAGCCTCACATGCTCACCTGGTCCAACTACTTCTTGCTCCATGGCGTACATATCCATTCCTACATCCCCTTCATGTGCGTATGTTGGCAGTTTTGCATCATCCCTAAGCTTTTTTATTTTGATCTGCATACAGAAATTGTATCAGGTCTTAAAAAGAAAAAAACCTGTGATTAGCAGGTTTTCATTTGATCAGAAAAGTTTCAGACACTCTGTCCAAATTCTTCCATGAATAACTTCTTTCGGTAAAATGTTCGTCCCATCATCTGAACATTGAATGCGCACCCATGAATCGTTGGAGAGCATTTTGATTGCACTGTCGCGTGCGGCAATTTGATGTTCTGGGCTATCTTCATGTTGATCATTATTTGAATTACCTTCTAGAGAAGTAGCTTGTTTTGCTTTTCGTTCTTTTAGCAAGCGCAAGCTTATTTCAAACGGAAGATCCAAATAAAAGATTTTTTGTGGACGCGGAATACCGTATTCATGATGTTCCATAACATCAAGCCATTCGAGAAATTCTTGACGCTCTTCTTCATTGGTAATTTTTCCACCCTGATGAAGTTGATTTGCAGAAACATATCTATCAGCGATAACAATCTTCCCCTCGTTAAGCCATGCCATCATTTTTTCTTTTGCCAAGTAACGATCTGCTGCCCAAAAAGTTGATGCAAGTTTTGGATGGAGAGATTTGAAGTCTCCATATTTACCCGCAAGGCCCTCGTAAATGAGCTTACCAAAAAAGCTAGTCTTCGATGGAAAATCTATTGTTTCTACTGGGCGACCTTTAGACGAAAATTTTTCTGAAAGTAGCTTGGTTTGAGTTTCTTTGCCGGTACTATCGGCACCTTCGATAACAAGTAACATCTGGTAGAGTTTTTCAAAAATTACCCTTAATTTACTCTAAAGTCAAAGTTGACTTTCCCCTCTTTTGCAGTAATGTAAGTGCAAATAAAAACTATTTTTCATTAAAAATAAATCAATATGCAACAGTACCTGGGCCTACTGAAACACATTCTAGAAACTGGAGATGACAAAGCCGATCGCACTGGCACTGGAACTCGCAGTGTATTTGGCTACCAAATGAGATTTGATCTTGCAAAAGGTTTTCCTCTGGTAACAACAAAGAAAACTCACCTCAAAAGCATCATCTATGAACTGCTTTGGTTTCTCAAAGGCGATACGAACATTAAGTATCTCAAAGAACATAATGTAAAAATCTGGGATGAATGGGCAGATGAAAATGGCGACCTCGGCCCCGTCTATGGCAAACAGTGGCGTAGCTGGGATCAAATCGTTCTAATCCCGGGGCACCGAGGAGACAAAGATGAATGGGTACCAGAAGTGTATAAAAAGATAGGCTTTGATCAAATAACAGATGTCATCAATCAGCTCAAAAACAACCCTGATAGCCGACGTATTATTGTGAGCGCATGGAATGTAGCTGACCTTCATAAGATGAAACTCATGCCGTGCCACTGTCTGTTTCAGTTTTATGCTTCTGCCCCAAAGGAAAATGGACGGAGGAAACTGAGTTGTCAGCTGTATCAACGATCCGCCGACGTCTTTCTGGGAGTTCCATTTAATATCGCTTCCTATGCACTTCTCACCATGATGATTGCACAGGTATGCGACATGGATCTGGGAGATTTTGTGCATTCCTTTGGGGATGTCCACATCTACAAAAACCATTTTGAGCAAGTGCAGCTTCAACTCAGACGAACGCCGTTTTCACTGCCAACAATGAAGATCAACCCGGACGTAAAAGATATCTTTGATTTCAAGTTTGAAGACTTCGAACTGCAGGGATATCAATCTCATCCTGGTATCAAAGCACCGGTTGCGGTGTGAACTTTGAATATTCGAGAAGTGCTAAGCGCTTCTTTTTTTATTTATTGACATCCTGTAGATTAACTGTAGTATCTAAAAAAACTTCATTATGAACAGAATAAATCTAGGTGGTTATTCACGCGTGACTTCTTATGAAATAATTCAGCACAGCTATGCAGCCACAGAGCGATCATACATAGCGTTACTCGAGATCCTACAGCCGCCAATCTACAAGGATCCCTTTGTCGTTATATGCTTCGATCCTTATGTAAAATATCTTTTTTGTGAAGTTCCAACAAAGGAATTAGGCGAAAAAGCATTTAATGCAGGATCTATGCCCAATGCAGAATTATCGTGGCAAAAATTAGGTATAAAAAGAATATACAAAACGTCTGACCCTATGATCGAACCGTGGTTTTATTCTCTCGACCAGCACCTTTTTGGAGTTAGTAACGAATTTACTACGGAAGAAAAGTTGATACTAAATGATTCTATATACCCAGAGGGAAAAAAATTTCTTGTATTTACCGGAAATACCTGCATGCGTTTTGATACGGTGGCTGGAATTCTAAAGGATAAAACAATAGTTTGGAATTCGGGCAATAGCGATAGGTCTTACCAATCATCTCAAATGTTTGACGCTGCAAGTCCAAATTGGTGTAGCTACAACCTCGAGAAAAATTGGAGAAATTTCCTTACAAAAGGGACAGGACAGCTAGTGTTTGATTTCCCTATCTACTGTCTTAATCTGACGCTTTCAGCTGAAGATAGATCAATTTGGGGGAGTATTGACATAGAAGAAGAGTTTAAAGGTATTAGAAAATCAGAAAGATTTTTGATCTATAAGCATCAACTCCCAAAAGAATACCTAACGCTTTCACCAATTAAAACGTTTGCTCCTTTGATAGAATTTTTATTGCAAAAGAGGAACTAAAAGCACTCGAGACGGCACTGGCCGTCTTTTTTTAATTGACAAATCTACCCAAATTGGTAATGTAAAGCAAATTTAAAAAAATGGAAATATATTTAATCGTTGCAAAGTCAAAAAACAATGCTATTGGCAAGGACAACAGCATGCTTTGGCATCTCCCCAATGACTTAAGGTTTTTCAAAAATACCACCCTAAATCATTTTGTAATAATGGGCAGAAAGACATACGAATCACTTGGTACATACGCACCGCTTCCTGATCGCATCAATCTTATTATTACAAGAAACAAAACATACGTTCCAAAAAATAAGAATGAAAATACTCACGTATTTTTTAGCTTAAAGGATGCAGTGCTGTACGCAGAGACACATGGTTGTGAAAAACTCTTTATAGCTGGTGGTGGTGAGATCTACCGGGAAGCATTAGAACAAAAGGATTTTGAACTATCCGGGGCATTTGTCACAGAAGTTCATGCCGATGTTAAAGGAGATACATTCTTTCCCAATCTGCGTGATTTTTGGAATCCTATAAAGCGTAATGTTCAATTTTCACATAAAAGTGACAAAAAGCACTTTGCTGATTTTGATGTTGTACTTTGTACGCAATTGATTTCCTAAACAAAAAGCCATTCCCTTTCAGGAATGGCTTTTTTATTTGCAGAGTTTGATGAACAGTTTATCCAACCACTTCAATCCCAGCACTTCTCGCAGAACCTTCGACGATCTTCATTGCGCCTTCGATGTCGTTGGCGTTGAGGTCGGGCATTTTGCGCTCAGCGATCTGACGTGCCTGTTCGCGAGTGATCTTGCCAGCTTTTGAGGTGCGAGGCTTTTGAGAGCCCTTGTCGATACCTGCAGCCTTAAAGATAAGCGAAGTCATAGTCGGCTGCGTCACACGAAAGTCATATGAACGATCGTCATACACTTCTATCTTTACTCCAACCTTTTCTCCACGCTGATCTGCAGTTGCAGCGTTAAACTTCTGTACGAAGTCACCGATGTTTACTCCTGCCTGACCCAGTGCTGGACCGAGCGGTGGTGCTGGGGTAGCCATGCCGCCCATAGCCTGAAGTTTGATACGTTTTGTAATGTTTTTTGCCATAAATGTGTATACCCAAATGGGTGTATATTGCTAATGTAGAAGCAGTAGCGTAACGGTGTGTACTATAGCAGAAATCGTGCCTTTGTAAAGAAAATGCGCGTATAGAAAAAGGCCAATTTGTTTGACCCGCAGCAGAGCGAGGATATCTAACAAATTGGCCTTTTTTGAATACAAGCTATAACTTCTTTACCTGGAGGAAGTCGAGCTCAACTGGTGTTTCGCGCCCAAAGAGCGCCACCATGACCTTGACCTTGCCCCGCTCTGTATCTACTTCTGATACGCGACCCTCAAGCTCCTTGAATGGTCCGTCATTGATGATGATTGTCTCACCTACTTCAAGATCTATAGTGTGCTTTGCGGCCTCATCGCTATCCATTCGTCCGAGGAAGTAGTTGATCTCCTTTTCGGTGAGTGGCACTGGAGTAACTCCCGATCCTACAAATCCTGTCACGCGCGGCGTGTTGCGGATCACATACCAACTTTCGTCATCCACGATCATTTCGACAAGGACGTACCCTGGGTACACCTTCTCTTCTACCTCGACACGCTTGCCTGCCTTGATTTTGATTTTCTTTTCAGTTGGGACGACAACATCAAAGATCTTACTTTGCATACCCAAACTATCGATACGCTGGCGAATGTTGCGCTGTACTGCGTTTTCGTATCCAGAGTATGTATGAATAGCGTACCAGTGACGCTCGCCAGTGAATTCTTGTTTTGACATATTAGTGCTGTACGAGTACTCGTAGGAGTGTACGGAAAAGCTCGTCAAAGGCGCCAAGAAGGTACCCTACTCCAACAGAGAAAATAATAATAATTGCCGCATACCAGAGTGCCCGGCGTCGTGTCGGCCATACTACGTTGCGAAGTTCAAGTCGTGTGTCTTTTAAAAATTGCTTCATACTTTTTTTGGTTACTAAAAAACGCCCGGACAGGCATTACCATTTGATAATACCCTACGGACGTTTTTTCGTCAACTCCTACTGTATTTCGTAGGTGATGGTCACGTGTGACTCTATATTTTGCTCTCCGACTGGAAGACTTGGGGCAGAAGCTGTTCCTGCTACCATAGAGTCCTTTGCCATGTAGAGCGGGGTCACTGGCGATGATCCATTTTCGTTATATGAAACAATGCGCACGAGTCTCACGCCGAGTGACTTTGCGAGAAGCTTTGCCTGCTCTTTTGCATCACGAATAGCCGCGTCACGCGCTTCGCGTCCAATCGCTTGGTCATCTTCAAATCCAAAATTTGGACCACTGATGTTGGTAACTCCTGCAGTACCGAGTACGCCGAGTACACTTGATACTGAATCAAGATTTTTTACATTCATTGTCACTGCGTGACTGACGCGGTATCCTCGAAGGACAGGGGTATTGTTAGTCGGACAGGGAGTCGTGATACAGCGAATCGTATTTACATAATCATACTCGGGAAATGAGTTGTATGAGTCAGTCTTGATATACTTTTCTTCGATACCTTGGTCTTTGAGGGTCTTCGTGACTGCATCTACCTTTGCACTAACGTTGTCTTGCGCAGTTTTGAGATCCTTTTGTTCATCTTCTACTGTAAAGGAAATCTTTGCAGTGTCAGGTGTACGATCAACTTTGCCGTTCCCTTGTACCGTTATGGTGTTGTTCACCCCAGTACCGATATATCGATACTCTTTGAGTTTGGCAAGACTCGCTACTACTAAAAATACTGCAATAAATAGCGCAATAAACTTGATAAGTCCTTTGTTTTCTTCAATAAATGTAGGCATACCCTTAGTATATACTACTCGGGCTTTGTATCCTCAACCACCCTCCCATCAGCAAGCGTGATGATACGGTCAGCAAGCTCGGCATATTCTGGCTCATGCGTTACCATGACGATAGTCTGTCCTTCTTTGTTGAGCTCAAGGAATGCGTCGAGGACGGTGCGAGAGGTTTCGCTGTCGAGGTTGGCAGTCGGTTCGTCAGCAAAGACTATTTTGGGGCTGTGCCCTATGGCGCGGGCAATAGATACACGCTGCTGCTGTCCTCCTGAGAGTTGTGAGGGGAGGTTGTGCATGCGGTCTTTGAGTCCAACGCGCTCGAGTGCTCGAGCTGCCTTTCGCTCTGCTTCTTGACTTGTATCTCCTTGCATGAGGAGTGGTACCATGACATTTTCAAGCGCGGTGAGCGTCGGCAAGATAGCGTAGTCTTGAAAAATATATCCGAGCGAATGGAGTCGCAGGAGCGTCTGCTCGCTGTCTTTTAGATGGGTAATCTCAATACTATCGAGCTTGATAGAGCCCCTCGTTGGTCTGTCGAGAAGGCCGAGCTGGTACAGGAGCGTACTTTTACCCGAACCACTTCGTCCGGTGATGGCCACGAACTGCCCTTCAGGAATATGAAACGAAACACTATCAACTGCGCGTATCGTTTGGTCGCCACTTTCGAATATTTTTGAGAGGTTTGAAACGGTGATCATACTATCGTCCTAAGATTGCTGATAATGTGTTTTGCTTGATTACCATGCGTGCGGGTATGTACCCTGCTATCACTGTCGCAATGAGCAAAATGAACATACGGAGGAACGTCCCCGGCACAGTTGCGACCAAGATACCGTCGGAGAATGGAAAGTCTATCGGATGCGCAACAAAGAGGGGTTTGAGGAGGAAAAACACCACCCCCATACCGATAAGTGACCCGAGGACTGCATAGAAAATAGACTGGACCATATAGGAAAGCGCTATCGCGCGCGGGGTGATACCAATACCTTTCAAGATACCGATGTAGCGCCGGCGAGTGATTGCGTTCACAAAGATAACGATAAATATCGTAATAGCCGCAACAACCAGTCCAATACTTGAGATTGCGTTTCCGAGTATCCCAAAGGTTGACTGAATATCTTTGAGAAATTTTGGAAGCGCTTCGTCATGGGTTTGTACACGGCCGTATTCTCCGACACCGCTCTTGATAAGGGATGCTTTTGCTAGGCTCGGATCAGCATCAGGCGCGAGCTCAATAGCTATCTGGTTTGCATTAAAGTCGGTTCGGCCGATGAGTTTGCGCGCTTCTGAGTCGAGCATCACGACTGAACTATCAAAGGTATCAACCTTGCTCGATATTACCCCTTTCACATAATACTCTTTTTTTACATCACCGACCGTGATCCGAATGCGCGACCCAACAGATACGTCTTTGAGTGTTTGAAATCCTGGCGCTTCGATAGGAGTGTATTTATATAAAAGATTTTTTCCGAGTACTACCTGGTCGCTGTCGCCGGGCGCGATAAACGTACCCTCAACCATAAATTTGTCTATACCAGAGAATGTATGCTCTGCAGTAGGGTCTATCCCAAGAAGCGATCCCCCTGCTCCGTCCCGAAGCTCGCTTGGCTTAATGGTGGTGCGGTAGTTACTCTCAACACGTGCACTGCCGGTGTATCGAACTACTGCATCTACATAGCCTGGTATAGTCTTTGCAATGGCGAGCGCGTCGGGTGTGTGCTCGATATACGCTTTGTTGAGAAAGGGAGAAATGAGAATGTCGCCTGAAGAGTACTTTTTGTCTGCACTCACCGATCCTTCGATAAGTCCGACAAGTATCCCTGATACGACGACAAGGTTAAGGAATGTAAGGAGCATCACGAACACAATGAGGCTCGTCGTCCATAGGCTCGCGCGCTTGAGGTCGCGTTTTGCAAGAAACAGCCCGACTACTGCATCGATATGTAGCCGTTTCCAAAACTGTTTCTTCTTAGGCATTTAGTTTGTACTCCAGAGCACACTATCTCCCTCTGAAAGCCCACTTACTATTTCGACCAGGTCACCGTCCCCGATAAGTCCAACGGTAACAGCAGTTGTGGTTGTTTTTTGCTTTCGACTATCCGTTATTTTCTCAACCGTTGCGCCACTGTCGGTATAAGTAATCGCACGATTTGGTATAGCGAGTACCTGCTCCTTGCGTGCAGTTTCGATAGTCATGTTGGCGGTCATACCAGGTCGTATATGTTCTATGTCTTGAATAAGCGCCTTCACTTTATAGTTCACTACATTGTCTTCTATGGTAGCTGCCGGATCAACTGAAGAAACGGTTGCCATATAGCTATCTCCGGTAAATGCGTCATAGGTGACTTTCACGGGTTGTCCGACCGCAATACTCTTGATACTACTTTCGTTTACATTTGCTTCGAGGTATAGGTTGGAAACATCCTGGATAGCAATTGCCTGTTTACCAAGCGTTGGGATCTCCCCTACTTTTACATCGACTGCCGTGACTGTTCCGTCTGCTGGTGCGCGAAGAATTGTTTTCTCGAGGTTTGCATTTGCGCTATCTACCCCCGCTTGCGCAGTGATCATATCTGCAAGAGCCGCATCGATATCTGGTTGGCGCGCAGTTGCGCGGGTGATATCGAGTTTGGCTTGCGCTTCGTCGAGAGCCGCTTTGTTGGCGATGTATGAAGCCCCTTCAATGTTTGGAAGCATGACTATCCATACTGTCCCACTGCTAATATCCTTGAGTGTCCCAGGCGCAAACTGGACGTAGAGTCCTTTGGTACCGAGTTTGATAGGAGCTGATTCGGACACACGCACCTTGCCAGTCTCTACACCACTGTATTCGAGCGTGTTTTGTGCGAGCGCATTGAACTCAAGTCGATACTCTCCTTCAGTACCGGTGTACGTACCTGAAATAGTTGGCGCAACAGTAACATCGGAATTTTCTGGTTTTGCAATAAGGTCATCTGAGAGTAGTGCTCGACGAGCATTTTCTACCTGTGTCTGTGCAAGCTTGATCTCTTCGTTTGAAGATCCCTCAAGTACCTTGTTATATCGAGCTTGGGCTGCAAGAAGTGCACCCTTGGCGCTTTTGACCGCTGCTTGCTCAGTTCTATTGGAGAGGCTTGCAAGAATATCGCCTTTTTTTACTGTACTACCTACTACTACCTTGATGCTCGACACCATCTTGCTCTGCTCAAACCCAAGAGAGAGGTCAGTCGAACTCACGACAGTACCGCTCGCAGCTACACTGCGCACCAGTGTCTGACGCTTCACGGTTTCTATAGTTTGCGCACCGCTATCTTTTCCTTTTCCAAGAATGATGAAAAGTATGATAAGGAGAACAATGCCTCCGAGTACCTTTTTTGTTGTTGACTGGCGTTTCCACCACTGTATAAATCGTGCCTTCATATTACTTAATACCGAGGAGTGTCACATCAAATATAAGTGTTGCATTTGGAGGGATTGCGCCTGGAATGCCATTTGGGCCATACGCAAGCTCTGGCGGGATAGTAAGGGTGCGACTCTCGCCAACTTTCATGCCGAGTACTCCCTCATCCCATCCTTTGATTACCTGTCCTGCTCCGAGCGCGAATGCAAAACTACCATCTCCATGGTTTTTACTTGCATCAAACACGGTGCCGTCCTCAAACTTGCCGACGTAACTTACGACTGCGGTTTGACCGTTCGTAATAGCTGTTCCTGTTCCTTCTTTTGTAATTTGTATATTCATACCGTCTTTTGTATATGTCTTAGGAGTTGGTAATGGAGCTTTGGGTTCTTGTGATTCTTGGGTGATAGGTTCCTCTGGTGTCACTACGGTTGTAGTTTGGGGCACACTCTCCTCTGGGCTCCGGTGATAGAAAACTAGCACACCAATAAGCACCACCGCAAGCCCGAGCCCTATCCATATATTTGTCTGTCTCATAGAGAGCAGTATAGCAAACTACCGCACCGTGAAGCGTTGGTCGGCTTTGAGCTCGTCGAGCAGTGGAGCGATCCATGTCTCTACCTCCGTGTCAGTGAGCGTATGATCCATAGCTTGAAAGACAAGTCTATACGCCACACTTGTTGCGCCGTCTTTAGTAAATGTATCAAAGAGTACCGGGGCGACTGGGCAGTGCTCTCTTGCAAATCGAGTAAGTATGTCTTCAAGCGCTGCCTGGTCACTTGGTGCGCTCAGCCACAGCGCAATGTCTCTTACAACAAATGGATACACAGACCATGGAGTAAAGGGAGTACTTAAAGGCGAGCACTCAAGTGTCGTACCTTCCACGACTATATGCTGCTCTTCGATATAGTTTGAAAGCTTCCACTCATGGACTACTCCAGCCTCATCGACTGTTGCAACGTGTATTTCCTCTGCATCGCCAGTAAATACAGAACCTATTTCAAAGAGTTTTACCGAACCAACCAGTGGCACATTTTTAGTATTGAGATCAAAACTTTCTTTTAGTCCTTCTGAGAGCGTGGTACGCAAAAAGTTTTTATTTTTTGGTCCACGCGCAATCTCTATCACCCCTTTCTTTCGGAACGTATATGTCTGTACCTCTCTATACCCCGCATGTACAAGCCATGCTCTCGCCGCACGCATTTCGAGATATACCGGTGAATGCTCGGATGCAAACGTCTCTGGAAGTGCACAAGCCTTAATATGTTCATAGCCGAGCACTCTTCCTATTTCTTCGGCAATATCGTGCGCACCGCTTATGTCACTTCGGTACAAAGGAATAGTGAGCGTGCATGTTTCGCCTTCCCAAGCGCGAGCATACCCGTACTGCGTAAATACTTTTTCTATAACATCCTTGCTTGCGATAGGACCAAGAGAACGGGCAATATCTTCAGCACTAAATGTGATGGTGCGCTCTTCCTGGGGTATGGGATAGTAGTCAGACATCTGTGTTGGGTTTCCTCCAGCAACCTCGGTAATGAGTGCTACGAGTTTTGCTGCTGCGAGAGCGCAGACTGAAGGCGAGAGATTGTTTTCAAAACGCTTGGCTGCATCAGTATGAAGTCCGAGCGCACCAGCAGTACGTCTAATAGATACCGGATCAAAATTTGCGATTTCAAGAATAATCGATGTAGAAGAAACGGTTGTATCTTTCGCTCCTAAGGATATCTCCGCATTCTTCCCTCCTTTTATACCGGCGATGGCGAGCGGACCAATGTAGTCAGCTATGACGAGCATGTCGGAGGAGAGGTTTTTTTCTTCATCGCTGAGCGTTATTATTTTTTCATCAGGCTTTGCTGCGCGTACTGTAATACCTCCATCGATACGCGACGCATCGTATGCGTGCGTTGGTTGTCCAAGATCATAGAGCACGTAGTTGGTGGCATCAACTACATTGTTGATGGATTTTTGTCCTATTGCCTGAAGTTTCTGTTTGAGCCACTGAGGAGAAGCTCCGACTAGTACTCCTTCCATCCGCACAGCGATATATCGCCTGCACTCGCAGCTTTGTACTTCAAGGGGTATAGCGAGAGCTTCGCTCGGAAGTGTCATCTCCTGTAATGGCTTGAGCGTGAGATCGAAAAGTCCTGCTATCTCGCGCGCCATTCCGTAGTGTGAGAGACAGTCACCTGCACGATCTGGGAGCACCTTGATATCAAAAACGGTATCACCCGCTATATGCTCCACACTCTCTACTTCAAATGCGCCAAATATGATCTTCTCACGAAGCGCCTCTGGACTTGGAAGTTTCTCTTCTATATGTGATTGGAGCCAATTATATGAGTACTTCATACCTACCACTGATTGATCCGAAGGTCTCCCTGATAAAACATGCGCACATCGGGTACGCCGTACTTGATCATCGCCAGTCGATCTATACCCATGCCAAAGGCAAAGCCAGTGACCTTGCTTGGGTCATACTCGACATTTTCAAAGACAGTTGGATGTACCATACCCGCGCCGCACACCTCAAGCCACTTTTCCTCCCCATTCTTTTCTACCTTTACATCTACTTCAAACCCCGGCTCCACAAATGGAAAGAAGCTTGGGCGAAGGCGTATCTCAGTCTTTTCTCCAAAGAGTTCTTTAAAGAACGTAAGAAGTGTGCCTTTTAAATGCTCCACAGTGATACCTTCCCCTACGACAAGCCCTTCGAGCTGATGAAACTGCATTTCGTGCGTTGCGTCCGTTGCTTCATTTCGAAACACCTTACCAGGCACGACTATAGCAAATGGTGGAGTATTGGTTTGCATATAGCGGATCTGCACAGGGCTCGTGTGTGTACGAAGGACCTTTCGATCTTCACCTTTTTTTTGACCTTTGATCCAAAACGTATCTTGCATGTCGCGAGCTGGATGGTCAGGCGGGACGTTGAGCGCGTCAAAGTTGTGCCATTCATCCTCAAGTTCTGGCCCGAGCGCGACACTGAAGCCTTGTTTGGCAAGGATAGTGACGGCTTCTTCGGTGACGAGCGTGAGCGGGTGCAGTGCACCTTTAGGGATTTGCATGTGTGTCCACTATAGCGAAAATGGGAATTTTTTACAATTTAAAAAGACTCTCCGTTTTGGAGAGTCTTAATATTAAATGAATTTAGTTTGGAGCTTAACAGCAAATTGTTCTGCGTCACCTATGGCTATGGTTTCTGTGCGGTGCATAGTCCCCATAATCTCAGCAACACTTTTCTTTGCTTTCGATAAGATTATTGATTTATCTGCTCTGTTCTCCATAAGATTTTTTCTTAAAATCTTCTTTGCTACA
>CBFIGQ010000051.1:0-7245 GCA_965662335.1 Minisyncoccia bacterium | reverse complement strand
CTGAGAGAGTTACAAGAACATTGTAATAATCGATTATTATCATTTAGACTAACTTTTTAGTATGAAAAAGAATTACAAAGGCGGTTTTACCCTCATCGAACTTTTGGTGGTAATCGCAATTATCGGAATCCTCGCATCAGTTGTCCTCGCATCACTTAACACTGCACGAAGTAAAGGTGCAAATGCAGCAATCAAGGCAAACCTTGCGAACCTTCGATCACAAGCTGAGGTTTATTATGATGGTACAGGAGCTGGGTCATACGGTAGTGCTGGAACATGTAACGTCACATCTGCCGGTGTTGTAACTGGTTGTACAGGAAATGTAACTGCAGATACGACTTTCCAGAACGGTGTAAAGGCAGCAGCGTCTGCTGCAGGGGCAACTGCGTACGCAAACGTTTCTACTAGTGGATGGGCTGCATATACAACGCTTAAGGCTTCTGAAACTTCAGGAAGTAACACGTACACAGGATGGTGTGTAGACTCATCAGGTGCATCAAAAGGTCAGACTTCAACTCAAATGACTTCACTTAGTACTACTGGTACTGCGTGTCTATAAGTTGTTAATAAAAAAACACCCTATCAAGGGTGTTTTTTTATTGGTATACTTTTGGTATGAAGAAATACTCACGCGGTTTCACTCTCATTGAGCTTTTGGTCGTTATAGCAATCATCGGCGTTCTCGCATCAGTAGTGCTCGCAAGTCTAAATAGTGCACGCACCAAAGCTGCAGATACTAAAATAAAACAACAACTTTCAAATGCTCGTACCCAGGCAATGCTTTATACAGGAGTTGGAAATAATGTTGTAGTTGCGGATTGCAGTTCTGCTGCCTCGCTTGTAAATACAGTCTTTGAAACTACAAATAATGGGTTGGGTAACATGCTTACAGGTTTTTATTATGGTACAGGTTCAGGTTACTCACGATGCTCTGCGTCAGGTCCTGGTACACCAATAGAAGGAGCAAAATGGGCAATTGGAGTTTCTCTGAAAGGAGGAGGTGCATGGTGTGTAGACTCATCTGGTGTCTCTCGTGACACAAACGCAAGTGGAGTTGCGTATACAGGATATACATCCACAATAAACACTGGCACCAGACAGTGTAACTAGTCTTTTATCATGCTACACTAAAAATATGATTTTCCTTCCGCTCGTTATTTTTGCACTAGGATTACTTATCGGAAGTTTTTTGAATGTCGTCATACTTCGCATGAACACTGGGCGCAGTGTTGTTGTGGGACGCAGCAAATGCGTTCGCTGCAACCGAGAACTCGCATGGTACGAACTCATTCCAGTGTTTTCATTTCTTGGGCTTCGTGGCAAGTGTCGCACCTGTCGGGTAGAGATTTCATTTCAGTATCCAGTTGTTGAACTCATCACGTCGCTTATCTTTATGATCGCCTACAGTCGCATACTCATCCCGGGAGGATTTAGCGCTACTTCATGGCTGTATTTTGCGTTTGCTGTTGTGATCTCTGCAATGATGATTGTTATCACTGTCTATGATGTGCGTCACAAGATTATTCCAGACACAGTAGTACTTCCATTTATTCTGCTCTCGTTTGGGGCGCTCGTATACAAAGTGTTAACTGGACATATATCGTTCTGGCCGGCAATTTTGGGCGGGACACTCGTCGCGCTCCCATTGTTTTTGCTGTGGTATTTCTCAAAAGGCAGAGCGATGGGGTTTGGAGATGTGAAGCTCATGCTTGGTATTGGATGGCTACTCGGACTTTCTAAGGGATTTTCAGTACTTGTCCTAGCATTTTGGATTGGTGGTGTGGTAGGACTCTTTCTCCTTGCATCTTCAAAGAAGTACGGCATGAAAAGTGAGGTGCCGTTCGGACCATTTATTATTATTGCACTCTGTATTGTCGGATACTTCGGTGTTACACTGAGTACACTCTTTCCAGTATGGCACTAACGTGGTTACACAAGAAAAATATGCAACAAGGTGTCACGCTCATTGAGATGATCGTGGTTGTTGCTATCATTGCAATGGTCTCAAGTGTCATCATTTTCAACTACTCTGACTTTAGTAGCAATGTCTCACTGCGCAACCTCACGCAAGATGTGGCGCTCAATATTCGACGCGCGCAGACCTACGCGACGAGTGTGAGACCAATAGAGGCACTGGATGGGCAATCAAGCCGCAACTTTTCGGGGTATGGTGTATCGTTTGGAGTCGGTGAATATGCATCAAGTCCTGCAGATCCAATGCAAAAGCAGTTTGTGCTCTTTGCGGACATTCCAGAATACACGGGTGCGACCCCAGACAAGCAGTACCAAGAAGGACAAGAGTGCGGGAACCCGCTTCCAAACTCAGAATGTATAGAATCTATCGGTATCAATACGGCAGATAAAATAGTTGCAATTTGCACGAGCAACACACCAGGATATGATCTTGCCAGCGACCCGACTGGTACGACCTGCCATGCAACAGGGCAGGTAGACATCACATTTATTAGACCAAACCTCGATGCATATATTTTTGATAGACAGGCAAACCGTGACTCTTCGTTTGCTAAAATAGTATTTGTCTCTGCAAAGGGGTTGCGGCATGCGGTCACTGTGTGGAATACAGGGCAGATATCAGTGCAATAACATGAAAACACACACCTCACAATCTGGATTTACACTCGTTGAGCTGATGGTGTCGCTCTCGCTTTTTATCATTGTCGTTCTTGCGCTCGTTGGCTCGCTCTACAATGTAAACAATGCATCACGCAAAGTCCAAGCAATGCGTACTGTGATGGACAACCTCAACTTTTCTATGGAGTCGATGGCTCGTACTATTCGTACTGGTGAAAATATCAAGTGTAATGGGGACAACAATCAGGGCGACCCGAACTGTTCGCTTCGCTATACCACAGGAGGTGATACGCTTTCGGTCAAAAGTACACTGGGAGAAAATGCACGTATTACCTACAGTTACGAAAAGGATCCTGCCACAGGGCGTGGCACGCTATATAAACAGCGCGACGAACTTGATACGAACGGCAACACTATTTCCATAGGTGATACCGTTGCACTCACTTCCCCTGAAATCGATGTGCAAAGTTTCAGATTTTATGTACAAGGAGTCGATACCAGTTTTACTGACCAAGTACAACCAAGTGTTATTATAAAAATGGAAGGTGTTGCGACGGCAGGCGCAGATAACGTCGCACCATTTGCTATCCAAACCATGCTATCTCAGCGAGCACCAGAATGATGAATACAACACGAAACAACCAAAAAGGATTTACGCTCATTGAGACGCTTGTTGCTATCTTGATACTTGCGATGGCTATTGGAGCACTCCTTACGCTTGCCTCTGGTGGATTCTTTACTATACGCTATGCCAAAAATGATATCGTTGCAAACAACTTGCTCCAAGAATCACTTGAATACATCCGTAACGAGCGCGATACATGGGCGCAGCAAGGACGGACATGGGCGGATTGGATAGCTTCTTTCCCGGATCAGTGTAAAACAGATGATGGTTGTACTATCAATACCTATAGTGGTCTTGACCCTCAAGAACCATTTGCCAACAGTTGTACCGATCCAACAACGTGCTATATGACATATTTTGCGGATAGTGGATTTTATGGATACCCGGGCAATAATCTCTTTGATGAAGGTCAAACTATACAGCAAACATCTTTTGTACGTACAATCAGTATAAAGCAAGCGAGTATTGTAGACCCTGAAGACCCTCAGTATATTATCACCGCTACTATGAAATGGATGAATGGACTAAATCAAAAAACTATCTCTCAATCTATTACACTCACTAACTGGAATTTCCAATGATAAAACACACGAAACAATCAGGATTTGCGATGCTCTTCACAGTGCTAATCATCAGCCTCATTCTTTCGATTGCGGTGAGTATTTCAAACCTTACACTCAAACAAACAGTCCTCTCTAACATTGCCAAGGATTCGCAAATTGCGTTTTATCAAGCAGATGCTGCGGTTGAATGTGGCATGTATGAAGATACACTCCTTGGGCATTTCCCGCTTGATGCAACGACTGGACAGGTACCAATTAATTTTTATTGTGGGAACGACACGCTTGCACTTACTGAGGCGCAGTCCAACTATTTTGTATATGAATTCCAAAATATCGACCAAAATAGAGCCTGTTACAAAATAGTCTTTGATAAAACAGCTGAACCATATCGAGTGCAGGGCTTTGGGTACAACGTCTGCAACCCAAACAATCCGCGTCAGGTAGAACGTGCACTTGAGGTAAAATACTAGTACTATGGACTCTGTGAATAAGAGAATGCAACAACTCCGAGAGGAGATAGCAAAACACGCTACTGACTACTACGAGCGCGATGCGCCGACCGTGAGTGATGCAGTCTATGACTCGCTTGTCGCTGAACTCAAGGCGCTTGATAAGGAGTACCCTCAGTTTGCAGATCCAAATTTCGTCATATACCGTGTTGGAGGAAGACCACTGGATGCCTTTACCAAGGCTCGCCATGCCAAGCGTATGCTTTCCCTTAGTGATGCGTTTTCATTTGATGAAGTGCGTGCGTGGGAAAAGAGAATAGGCAAGCTGCTTGGTGTTCAGTCATTTCATTACTTTTGTGAGCTCAAGTTTGATGGGCTCGCGGTATCTCTTATATATGAAAATGGTGCTCTCGTGCGAGGAGTAACGCGGGGAGATGGAACGGTAGGTGAGGATATTACGCAAAATGTAAAAACAATTGAGAGTATCCCGCTACGCATTGCGTACCCCGAGCCACTTGAAGTACGTGGAGAGGTCGTCATGAGCAAGGCAACGCTTGCGCGTCTAAATAAAAAATATGAAAAAGCAGGCAAGGCACTTCTCGCAAACACACGCAACGCAGCAGCTGGTTCGCTTCGCCAGCTTGATTCTGCTATTACCCGTGAGCGTGGTCTCGACTTTTTTGCCTGGGACTGCAGTAGTGATTTGGAGCTTCACTCAGAAAAACATGCACTGCTCAACTCTCTCGGTTTTACCGTTGCTAAAGATGAGGCGGTGTGTACTACTATCGAGGAGATAGAGTCATTTATTGATTTGTTCGGTGAAAAGCGCGATAAATTTCCATACGGCACTGATGGAGTTGTAATACAGGTAAATGAAGTAGAGCTCCAGGACGAGCTCGGCGTAGTAGGTAAGGCTCCACGCTATGCGCTTGCATATAAATATCCGGCCGAGCAATCAACAACCACGGTGACTGATATTACGGTACAAGTAGGACGCACGGGGGTACTTACACCGCTTGCGCATTTTGTACCGACGCTCGTTGCGGGTTCAACAGTCAGTAAGGCAACACTTCACAACATGGACCAGATAGAGCGACTGGATGTACGCATCGGGGATACAGTGATTATTCAAAAGGCGGGGGACGTGATCCCGGAAGTAGTAGAAGTCATCAAAAATCTCCGTTCTGGCAAAGAAAAAAAGTTCGTCATGCCAGTGCATTGTCCAGTATGTGGTAGTTCTGTAGAGCAGCGAGCTGTCGCCGCGAAGCAAAGTACTTCCTCGAAAGGTCCTCGGATCTCCGAGGCTACGCTCGGCCAGACCATTTCTCATAAGTCTTTGCTTCACGGCGGTCCTACAACAGTCGCGTACTACTGCACCAATGACGCCTGTCCCGCGCGCAATACTCGATCTATCATTCACTTTGTGCGTATGCTCGATATTTACGAAGTCGGTCCAAAGATAGTAGAGAAACTGCAAGACGAAGGACTTATCTCAGACGCCGCAGATCTGTTTTATCTCACCGAAGCAGACCTAGCTGGGCTTGAGCGATTGGGAGAAAAAAGTGCAAAAAATATTATCGATGCGATCAATCTCAAAAAGAATCCGCCGCTTGATAGACTGATCACATCTCTTGGTATCCAGCATGTCGGAGAAGAAACGGCGCGAGATATTGCGGCAACCTTTGGTACGTGGGATAAGTTTTGGAAGGCAAGTGCTGCAGACTTTGACTCGATACCAAACATTGGTCCGGCAGTCACAGAGTCTATCATGGGGTACAAATCCAAAGAGTCGTCACGACTATTTATAGAAAAACTCTTTTTGGGTGGCGTAAAACCGCAGGCTGCAAAAAAAGTTGAGAAGGGAGTATTGACCGGGCAAACATGGGTACTCACCGGTACACTTCCGACGCTCTCGCGTGATGAAGCAAAGAAACTAATCATTGTTCGCGGCGGCAAGGTGAGCGGATCAGTTTCTAAAAATACAAACTATGTACTCGCCGGAGAGAATCCTGGCAGCAAGCTCGATGAGGCAGAGAAGCTCGGCGTAAAAGTTATTGGGGAAGAAGAATTTTTGAAGATGGTTAAATAAAACAATTTACTACTTAAGTCAATACCATCCCCAAAAGAGTCATATTCTGCTATAGTGATAGCACTATGGATCTACAAACTGTTGACTATCTCGCAGAGCTCTCTCGGATGGATATACCCCAAGAAGAAAAAGAAGGATTCCTCAAGGATCTCCAGGCTATTATTGGGTTTATTGATACAGTCCAGAGTATTACACTTGATACTCCTACAACAAACGAGCAAACAAAGGTAAATGTATTTCGAGAAGACACGGTAGCGCCACTTGCGCCCGCGTATGACCTTATAGAAGCAGCCCCAGGCAACCAAGATCACTTTGTACGCGTACCAAAAGTTATCGAATAATATGGATACGATTGAAACTCTTCACAAAAAAATAGTAGCAAAGGAGGTAGATATCCTTGCGCTTGCAAAACAGTACGAAGCCGCTGCGCGTGCTGATACCCGCAATATCTTTCGAGAAGTGTTCGATGATATCGAGAGCCAAGCAAAACTTGCGCAAGAGATGCTCGATACGGGCACTGCAACACCCCTTACCGGTATTCCGGTAGCTATCAAAGACAACATTTTGTTCAGCGGGCACGTTGCTGGTGCTTGCTCACACATGCTTGAGCACTATACTGCGGCGTATGACTCTACGGCAGTTGCAAAGCTTCGAGCCGCTGGCGCAGTTATTATTGGACGCACCAATATGGATGACGGCGCGATGGGCTCGAGCACGGAAAACTCTGCATATGGAGTAACAAAGCATCCACTCGACGAGTCGCGTGTCCCTGGAGGATCATCAGGAGGATCTGCTGCTGCGCTCATTGCAAACCTTGCCGTTGTCTCGCTCGGATCTGACACCGGGGGAAGTATCAGACAGCCTGCTGCATTTTGTGGGGTGGTGGGTATGCTGCCAACGTACGGCACTGTATCGCGTCACGGACTC
>CBFIGQ010000050.1:0-1853 GCA_965662335.1 Minisyncoccia bacterium | reverse complement strand
AACTACAACGCAGGCTCCTTGCACGGGACTGTGGGCGGCGCCTTCGAAGGGGGTCCTCTGGACGATCATTTAGCAGGTGACCAGGGATCGAATGCTTTGCATGGCCTGGGTGGGAATGACCTGATAGAGGCCGGTGCAGGTGACGACCTGCTGGAAGGCGGGAGCGGATCCGACTCCCTGTTTGGCGGCACCGGCAACGATCTCCTGTTTGGCAGCGCGCGGGCGGGGCTCGCCGAAAGCCTGAACCCGGCCCTTGAGCGGGATTTGTTCTACCTGTCGGGGATAGCCGACTCCGCGGGCGACACCAATATTCTCGATGGCGGGGAGGGGGATGATCATATCAGCGGCGGTGAATACGTCGACCGTATTGATGGGGGCGCGGGACAGGATTACCTGCTAGGCGGAGCCGGCAACGACACTATCAGTGGTGGCGCCGAACGGGATGTTATCTACGGCGATTCGGCCCTGCACTACCGCCTCGAGGAATTGGCGCCCGGCGAACTTACCGAGCGGCTGGAGATAGCCTTTGCAGAAGTAGCCGACCCGGCTGGCAGCTATGACGATGTGCTGCGCGGCGGCCCCGGTAATGACACAATCTGGGGAGAGCTGGGAAACGATGAGCTCCATGGAGGTGCGGGTGGTGACAACCTGATTGGCGACCGCTTCAACGATCCCAACTATTTCAGCGTGGAGTTGCCGGCTTATGGCGATACCGCGCCGGACTTACTTTCGGTACTGCATGGCAATGATCGTTTGTACGGTGGGGCCGGTAGTGATTTGTTACTTGGCCTCGGGGGCGATGACTTCCTCTCCGGTGGCCCGGATAACGATAGCCTGCTGGGAGGAGCGGGTGACGACACCTACTACTTCCGGCCCGGCGATGGACTGGATTACATAGACGATACCGAGGGTAGCCACACCCTGGTGTTTTTCGGAATCGCTGCCACTGATCTGCAAGTGCTGTTCCAGGGTGAGCAGGTGCTGGTGGGAACCGGTTCCGGCTCAGAGGGCTTTTATCTGTCCAGGGAGCAATGGTCGAATGTGCGCCTCGCGCTGGATACGCCCGACGCCCTGATCGAACGGTCGCGTCTGGACACATTCTACTTCGATACTGCCGACAATCTGTTGCTCACTGTTCAGGGCATAAGCGAAATCTCCGAAGCAGAGCGGGACGCCCTGTTCTCTGTTGATGCAAGCGATGCGAATCGCCCAACAATCAGGGTGACTGAAGGCGTAGATGAAGTGGAGATCGAGGCGCTGGCCGGTGGTAGTGGCGGCGCCTCCATGCGAATCGCTACCAACTTCCTGCAGATTATCGTCGACCTGACGGCGAAGCAGATGGCCACGGGTCTGAATTTCCTCGACATTGTGGATGGGCCAATTATGAGCCTGATCGGCTTTGCCGGGGATATTGTAGGCTCGAACGGCGCAGACCGGATCACCGGTAGCGGCGCCGCCGACACGCTACGCGGTGGTTATGGTAACGACTTGCTGGCGGGCCGGGGTGCCAACGATAACCTCTATGGTGATTGGGATAATGATGTGTTGCTTGGCGAAGAGGGAGATGATCGGTTGGACGGTGGCCCGGGCAGCGATGTACTGCGTGGCGGCACAGGCAATGATTACCTGCTTGGCGGGGACGGCTACGGCGCCGACTGGTTGCAGGGTGGGCGGGGCGATGACAGGCTTCAGGGAGGGCTGGGCCACGATACCTACAGTCTGGATGCCGGTGACGGCCAGGACCTGCTGAATGACCCCAGCGGTTCCTACTACCTGGAATTCGGGACATCCGTGAACCCCGCGTCCGTGGTGCTCTACTATACCGATTTGACGGACTCCAATTTCAGGGTCGA
>CBFIGQ010000049.1:0-1715 GCA_965662335.1 Minisyncoccia bacterium | reverse complement strand
CTCTTTGAGTAAGACATCGTTGCCGTCGCGGTCCTTGCCGAGCGCGTCGTTCTGGAGGTCGGTGTTAACCGTCCCCGCGAGCGCATAGGCCACAACGAGCGGTGGGCTGGCAAGATAGTTCGCCTTGATGTTCGGGCTGATGCGCCCCTCGAAGTTGCGGTTTCCAGACAGCACGTATGTGACCACGAGGTCGCCCTCGTTGATCGCCTGCGCGATGTTCTCCGGCAGTGGCCCGGAGTTGCCGATGCAGGTGGTGCAGCCATATCCCACTGTGTGAAAGCCCAGTGCGTCGAGGTGTTCCGAAAGTTGCGCTTTATCGAAGTACTCAGTCACAACACGGGAGCCCGGGCCGAGGGAGGTCTTCACCCAGGGCTTGGCCGTAAGGCCACGCTCGGCGGCCTTTTTGGCAACCAGTCCGGCGCCCAGCATGACCGAGGGGTTGGAGGTGTTGGTGCAGGAGGTGATGGCGGCAATGACGACAGAGCCGTCATCGAGCACGACCTCTTCACCGCCGATGACAGTGGTGACCGCCTTGCTGCTGATGTTGCGCTCCTTCTTGACGGCGGCCAGCGATTTGGCGAACGCCTGCTTGCTCTCTGAAAGCAGCACGCGGTCCTGCGGCCGCCTGGGGCCGGCCAGCGATGGAACGATGGTCGAGAGATCCAGCTCAAGGGTCTCGGAGTAAGTCGCTTCGGGAGTCTCGTCCGTGTGGAACATCCCCTGGGTCCTGGCGTAGGCCTCGACCAGCGCCACCTGCTCATCGGAACGCCCGGTCAGGCGCAGATAATCGAGGGTCTCGGCGTCGATCGGGAAGAGGCCGCAGGTTGCGCCGTATTCCGGAGCCATGTTGGCGATGGTGGCGCGATCGCCCATCGGCAGGGTGCTGATCGCGGGGCCGTAGAATTCGACAAATTTCCCGACCACGCCATGCTGGCGCAGCATCTCGACGATGGTCAACACCAGGTCGGTGGCGGTGGTGCCTTCGGGCAGTTCGCCAGTCAACTTGAAGCCGACGGCCTTGGGGATCAGCATCGAGACGGGCTGCCCCAGCATCGAGGCTTCCGCCTCGATGCCGCCAACGCCCCAGCCGAGCACACCGACGCCGTTGACCATGGTGGTGTGGGAGTCTGTACCGACGAGGGTGTCGGGATAGGCCTGCAAAACGCCGTTATTTTCCTGCCCCATGATGACGCGTGCGAGGAACTCGACGTTGACCTGGTGGACGATGCCGGTATCCGGCGGCACCACCTTGAAGTTGGAGAATGCCTGCTGTCCCCACTTCAGGAATTGGTAGCGCTCGCGGTTGCGCGAGACCTCGAGCTCGGCATTTTTTGCGAAGGCGTCGTCGTTGCCGAAGTAGTCCACCTGCACCGAGTGGTCGATGACCAGTTCGGCCGGCTGCAGCGGGTTGATTTTTTCCGGATCACCGCCCAGCGCTTTCATGGCGTCGCGCATGGCGGCCAGGTCGACGACGGCTGGAACGCCGGTAAAGTCCTGCATCAACACGCGTGCAGGACGGTACTGGATCTCCGAGGATGGCTCTGCGGCAGGGTCCCAGTTGGCGACAGCCTCGACGTCGGTTTTCCTGACGGTGACGCCATCTTCGTGGCGCAGCAGGTTCTCCAGCAGGATCTTGATGGAGAAGGGAAGCTTCTCACTGCCAGCGATGGCGTCGATTTTGTAGATTTCGTAACCGTTGCCCGCAACATCGAGCA
>CBFIGQ010000048.1:0-2509 GCA_965662335.1 Minisyncoccia bacterium | reverse complement strand
TAGCGTTGGAAATAGGCAAGTAGCTATTCAATTGACTAGTAACCCTAATACGCAGCAGAAGTTACACAATAAAAAAATATTTAGTGAGTACCAAACAACTATTACAGAGCTTGAGTCTAAATATGGTATCTAAGATATATGTCTAATTTTTAATATTTTTTTATAACTCAAGTAACCACAGAATAACTCTATATTTGTTTTATCAGAGATATTCTATGGGGAGCCGACTGACTGTAGATTAAGTGTGGTGTCGAAGGATGTTGAGTGTTTAGTTTAATATGAGAATCTAAATTTTACTCTTGAGTAGTGTATTTACTCTAAAGCTAAAGGTTTAATAAGTAGTTATCTAAAGTAACTGTTACTGATGGGAACTCCCGAAGTACTTTCTTATCTTGGGTAACTAGTTTTACACCTAGGTAATTTGCTAAAGCTACAAATTCACAATCATACGATGAGCAGTTGCTCTCATGTACAAGGCTAAGTACTTGCGTCGAAGTTGCATCATATTCATGAGCACTCATTAAAGATTCAGCCATTTCCTGAAGCTGAAGCACTTTATCGAATGTTATAAGTTCTTTGCGTAAGTACAAAGCGAGAACATTCCTAAACTCGCTTTTCCAAAGTACTGGCGCTGCCCAAATAGCGTCTGCAGTATAGAGCTTATCGGCGCTATCTGAATATGGTGTTGGCAGTAGTAAGTACGAAATAATATTCGTGTCAGCGACCAGCAATTCCCGCTGATGCAAAAAAAGTTTTATAATCAGTCACTTCAAAAAATGACAATTGTGCAAAATCGTGCGTCTAAAAAAGTATCCTTTACCTGCTCCGGGGTCGTTGCGCTTCCGGAAGACACTATCAATCCCCTCTCTGCTGGATCGGGTTAGAGACGAGTTTGACCAGCTACCTGAGCACCGTCGCAAAGGGATTCAGTATCCGCTGCCCGATGCACTTATGTCAGCCGTCGCTATGTTCAGCCTTAAAGATGAAACACTCTTTGCCTTTGATGAGCTGCGACAAGATCCGGTTCGGCAGCACAACCTTCAGCAACTCTACGGTATTGCACAAGCTCCTTGTGACACGCAAATGCGCAGCATTCTGGATCAGGTCAAACCCCATTCACTGCGCCCTGCTTTTCGCGCGATTCATCAAGCGTTACAAAAGCAGGGTGTGCTGGAAAGCTATCGTTGTTTAGGCAAATATCTGATCAGTCTGGATGGCACCGGGCTTTACAGCTCAGGCAGCATCAGTTGCCCGGACTGTTGTAGTAAGCATCATCGTAATGGCGAGGTCACATATTACCATCAGCTGTTAGCAGCAGTCATTGTTCATCCGGATCAGTCAACGGTACTGCCTTTATTTCCGGAAGCCATCACCCGCCATGACGGCACACAGAAAAATGATTGCGAGCACAATGCCAGCCAGCGGCTAATCCCTGATTTACGTCAGGCGTTTCCCCGCATGGAGATGATAGCGCTACAGGATGCGCTGGCCTGTAATGGCCCGCATATCAAAACCTTACAGGCCAACCGCTTCAGCTTTATCATCACGGCCAAACCTCAATCAAACAGTTTGCTACTCAAAACCGTTTTAAACGGGGTCGCCGATGGCAGTACCACGGAGATAGAACAGACCGATGATGACGGTATCCTTCGGGGCTATCGTTTTAGAAATGATGTGCCACTGAATAGCGAGCACAGCGACCTGAAGGTCAACTTTATTGATTACTGGGAGCAACACCCGAACGGAAAAAAATTCCTTTATGCCTGCGTCACTGATCTTAGCCTGACTGCCGATAATGTGGCTGAGATTGTGCGTGCTGGCCGTTCCCGCTGGAAAGTGGAGAACGAAACCTTTAACACATTGAAGAACCAGGGTTACCATCTGGAACACAACTATGGTCACGGTAAGAAGCACCTGTCAACGGTGTTCGCCACCTTGATGATGCTCACCTTCCTGATCGATCAGGTGCAGGAAACCTGCTGCCGGTACTTTCAGGAAGCCCGTAACGAATTCAGAGCAAGAACGATGCTGTGGGAGCGAATCCGTGCCCACTTTGCGATCAGCACGATCACTTCATGGGAAGCACTTTACGCTGCCATTATCTGGAAAACTGATCCCTCCACACAGCCGATCTGGGAAGATACGGGCTAATAATGAGACGAATGATTGACCGGTTCAGCAATGTGTTAAAGGGAAAGTAACGGCAGAGTTCAGGCAATACCACGGGGTTTGAGCATCGCTGGTGCGTGAGGCTAAAGTTGACTGGTGCGGCTTGGATTCGTTAGGCATCAGCGGGATGAGCTGCACTTTTAGTAGCCTGACGAGGTTGATAAGCATATTTGCTTTTTTAGGCTAGGTCGGTTTTTGAGCAAGATACAAAACTATTTGTATCTTGCTCAAAGGCTGATTGCTCTGTTATGCAGATAAATAATCAGACTATCTCTACCTTAATGTAACTACTCTGAAATATTACGCGTACACCTTACATTGTAACTACTGTCTTTATTGC
>CBFIGQ010000047.1:0-92202 GCA_965662335.1 Minisyncoccia bacterium | reverse complement strand
GGGTTTTCTGTGTTCCCTACTTGGGACTAGAGATAACTCAATAACTTCTAACTTTTAAAATAATCAAAATGACAAATATCAAAAATCTTATTGCAGAAAATCCAAGCGGATTATTAGAAATGAAAACCCCTCTTTCCATTTCAGAATACCGTGACAATTTTGGGTTTGATTTGAAGAACATCTTCACAATCTATGAATCTAAAAGAAGTCATCATTCTGGAAAAGATTGGTTTGCATTTCCCAACAAAACCCTGGAAACATTATTCAATGTTCAGGAAGAATCTGAAGGTGACCTGCTGGTTGTTTATATTGCTGAAACGATTAAAAACAACACGGTACGTTGCCATCTCATCCTGAGCGATGACGCCTTCAGGATGCTGATGAAAGATTCGCATATCCTGCAGGTTCACCAGATGTATTCCAAATTCTGGAAAGACCACATTGCGATGAACTGTGATAATTCTTATGAGGAAGCAATGCAAGCAGAATCAGACAGAATTACCCAACTAACTTCTGTTGGGAAAGGTTCCTGGGCATAAACAAACCCACCAGTAGAAAAATCTACTTCGGTGGGTTTTTCTTTTATGAGTTCTGAAGTGCCTCCACTGGAAACATCTCGAAAATCTTAGAAAACTCTAAATCTCTTTTTATTACATTCCAATTTAGAGTTCTGAACTCGTCCACTAGAGGGAGCATCGTGAACGTTGTAGAAAAGAAAAAAGCCAACTTTTGAATGGTGGCTTAATAGCAACATCTGCCTAGTCGCGATAGCCATGAATAATCTCCGCCATTCCTACAACTTTTGAATAGCTCAATATATCGGCACTGCTTGCTTCATCTACATTTTCAATGAGCGATGTGGCAATTAAAAAATCAGTGACCCCTTCCTTAAGATACGTGGTTACATTTTGTTCTGTAACACCACTTGCGATGCCAAGTCGTTTACCTGTCGGCAGATATGAACGAATTTCACGGATCTTTGCTATGTCGGCTTCTACGCCAGTCGCTGTACCACTTGTTGTGGGGACGTCCGCAATAGCAGATACTTTGTCACAATGTTGTCGCAATGCATCACCGGTAAGGGTAACGTATTTAGAATACTTGAACGCAACCGCAAGAAAAAATTCCGTCGTACGAAGTTTGGATCTCTCTATGTTTTCCATAGAATTACTATCTGATTGATACAGATCTGGTGGAGCTACATATAATTGCGGAACAAGGTTTTTAGGTGATACTAAAAAGTTAGCACCTATTAGGAAACCTGGAAGTGACTCTTTGACGATTTGTATATATTCAAATTGGTCTTCAGTCGTTGCGCGCTTATCGCCCTTTGCATAATCAGGGATGAGAAAGACTCCGTCAGCACCAGCATCTTTTGCAAGTGCTGCTTCTCCTATCGCATGTTGACGGCCATTCCTTAGCGTATGTATAACTACAAAAAACCTTCTCGTTGGCAGCTGATTCATAATTAGTTTATTTAAAGATGAGTTTTGAATACTCTACCCTATTATTTAACAAAGTCAATTTGCTCCGCTTCACTACTTCAAACGTAGATTTATAACATTTGACAAAACAAATATTTTTGTTAAAATGTTAAAAACTTTACCTATGGCAGAATTAAATGTGTATATATACGGTTTTGGAGAAAAAACCCATGACGTATATGAAAAGATCCAGGCGCATTTGAAAGACTCAAGTCATGCGCACAACTCAGCAGCAACAGAAATGTACACCTCAAAATCATTTTGTCTTGAACATCCAGGCAAAAAAGAACCTCATCTACTCGTTGTCACGGAAACGCCAGATGAAGCAGAGCCACTGATCACAGAAATACTTGAGGTAATCGGCATAAAAAACATTTGGGCTCAAATAATAAAAGCCGAAAAAACAATCACCTTTACCGGGAAGTAATTGATGAGAAGGCTGTGTCTATAGACACAGCCTTTTATTATTCTTGAATCTCCGTGCTATAGTACGCTCATGCAGAAAACAGCATCAAAAGTATTTATCTACGCATCTATAGCCTTTGGGATCATCGGACTACTCATCGTCGTGACGTCCCCCGGCCCCGACACAGCAGATAGAGTATGGGATGAGGTCTTGATCAGACTCCTCTTTACCTCTGTCTTTGTGATCCTCCCCCTCTTTTGCGCTCAGTATCGCTGGGAAATATTTTAAGTAGCTATGAAAAACTACGTCTCGCTTATACTCAGCTCTATTGCACTCATCGCCGTCGTAGCTCTCACCGCGACGCATTTTGAGTACCGCGGACCGTCAACCATTGTCTTTGCCGCTATTGCCCTTCTCTTGGGGTATCAGTTCGGCAGATGGACCTGTCACCTTCATAGCCGCGCTCAAGGATTTTGGATCACTGTTATTATTTTTGCACTTCTCAATCTTCTTCATTCAATGATAGATGGAGCATCAATAGGCGGCGTTGCGTCCTTTGCTTCAGGTGTTGCAGTACTCACGCATGAGCTCGCGCGCCAGCCTGCACTCTATGTCGTACTCTGGGGAATGCTTACTCCGTTTACGCTTCACACGCGCCTCCGAGTACTCATCGTATTACTTGCAGTGACGGGGGTGTGGGTACTTGGCGCATTTATGGGATACCAAGTGTTTGTTCATATCCAGCACGCAGTATGGCTTGAGCCGCTTGCCGATGTTGCGGTATTTCTTTTCTTGGGAGACATCATTCACCACATCCGTGAAGAAGTACAAAAGCTCACTCGCCCTCATACGTGCTGCCACGACTAAAAACGATACTGCAGAAAAAGTAGTATACTGAACTCATGAGACAAACAATCATGATACTGCTTTTCGGACTTCTTCTCATTGGTATGTATGTCGCTATACATCATGCGCGTATTCGACATGAGACAGGCGATACAGGTGTGGTGACTACTCATGGCGCACCAACCTTTACCTGGTCATATCAATATATGGACCAAGGAGAATTTCCAAGGACGGATGTTTCTATCGTTGCAACATATCCGGATGGATTTTCAACAACAAAACTGCTCGGAACGGTAGATGGTTCATGTAACGAATACGTGACTCCAGACAAAGATATCTACGAACGCTCCACAATGAGTATTTGCTATGCTGCAGGACTTGGGCACTACTTCAAAGTAGTCAAAGAAGGAGACACCTATACAGTTCAAGAAAAAATATTTGAAGAAGGTAGCCCTGAATACACTCCACCAGACCGTCCGTACGAAACAGTTGCTACCTTTTAGCACTGCCTAGAAAGACCGCGTGCTACACTACCCGTATGCAGCGCCGCCACAAACACCTTTTTATTTGGAGTAGCGCGATTTTGATTGGAGTTGCAGCGCTTAGCTATGGCGGATATCGGTACTACAAGCTAAACGAGACGGTGAAAAACAAGAATCTGACTATAGAACAGCTCAGATCGAGCATTGCCGAGCTAAGTGGCAACCTCTCTCTCACTGCATACGAGAGAGACCGCTTGCAAGGAGTACTCATCGAAACAGAGCAACAAGCAAGTGCACTCAAAACACAGACCCAAGAGCTTGCAGGCACTGTAGATACTCTTCAAAAGCTCACGACGCTCGACCCCGAGCTTCTCAAAAAATACTCAAAAGTATATTTCCTTAATGAGCACTATGTGCCAACGGGACTTAGTGATATTGACCCGGCTTTTGTAAGTGGGAGCGGTCGTACTTTGCAAATACATACACAAGTACAACCATTTCTAGACCGTATGCTCCTTGGGGCACAAGATGCAGGACTTGGACTTAAAGTATCAAGCGCGTATCGTTCATTTACTACCCAATCCAGCCTCAAGGCTGCATACAAAGTCACCTATGGAACGACTGCCGCAAATAAATTTTCTGCCGACCAGGGGTATTCGGAGCACCAGCTGGGCACCACCGTTGACCTCACCACCGCAAAGACGGGTACGCTGACGCAGAGCTTTGACAAAAGCCCAGAGTTCATCTGGCTCACCGAGCATGCGCACGAATATGGATTCGTACTCTCGTATCCTAAAAATAATAAATACTACATATACGAGCCATGGCACTGGCGGTTTGTAGGGGTCGCACTCGCAACAAAGTTGTATGAAGATAAGGTGTATCTATACGACGTCGATCAGCGAAAAATAGATGACTACTTGATTTCAATATTTGACTAAGCCTTCTTTTTCAAATAGCGATTGATAAGCCCGATAAAGATTGGAGTCGCAACTGCTGCTGCGATGACCATTCCTGTACCAAGAAATGCAACGTTTTCAAGATTGAGCTCCTTTCCGAAAAAATATCCCGCCAGCACCACTGTTGTTATCCACACAACACCACCTATCCATGTCCACAAAGAAAATTTTCGCTTATCCATGGAAACAATCCCTGCGAAAAATGGTACAAACGTACGAATCACGGGTACAAATCGCGCAAAGAGTATCGCAAGAATGCCGTGCCTATCATAAAAGAGTTTTGCCTTTTCTAAATACTCTTCTTTTACCTTTGGCAAAAACCTGCTTGTACCCAAACCTTTGCGAGTGATGCTGCCAAGGAAATATCCGAGATAGTTACCCAAAAGCGCAGCAATACCAAGAATTGGGATAATGTACCAAAGCTCAATCTCGCCCTTATTTGCAAGGAGTCCAAGCGCAAACAGGAGACTGTCACCCGGCAAGAAAAAAAGGAAAAATACCCCGTTTTCCGAAAAGATAATTAGAAAGGCGACTAAATACAATAGCACACCTGAGAATGATTCGATACCCATAGACAAGGGTAGTATAGCAAGAATATACTGATCGGTATGAAAAAGCTCCACCGGTTCTATCTGGCCGACTTTCCCACTAGTGGCGAATTTGAGCTTGTGGATAAGGATCTCGTACACCAACTAGCAAATGTATTACGCTACAAAACAGACGAGGAGTTCATTGTGTTTAGTGTTGGTAGTCTGGACTATGTAGTCAGGATTGTTTCAATGGATAAAAAGAAATTGGTAGTGCGGCATATAGAAACAAACATACCTTGTGAAGCACCATCTACCTATCTCATCGCAGCAGTATCTATTGTAAAGCGAGATCTCTTTGAACTTATTGTGCAAAAACTCACCGAGCTTGGTATACGCGAGATAGTACCGCTGCTGTCTGGACGTACCATCAAGCAATCTATCCGGCATGATCGACTACTCGCCATTAGCAAAGAAGCGGTAGAACAGTCTGGCCAGCACACCTTTCCTGTCATTCATGAACCAATAACACTTCAAGAAGCGCTCATTGCGTTTCCTATTACTTCAGTTGTCTTTGATCCACGAGAGCCAGAATCGTCGATTACACGCACTGAAAAAATTGCTATGTACATTGGACCAGAAGGAGGGTGGAGCGATCAAGATATCGAGTTATTTAAGTCCCATACAGCTATACATTATCAGAAACTTGGTACTACAATACTTCGTACCGAAACCGCTGCAATTGTCGGTGCATATTCTATACTACATCTATGATCATCCACACTTTTATTCTTGGGATCCTCGAAGGACTTACAGAATTTATTCCTGTGTCATCCACCGCACACCTCTTGCTCGCAGGAAAGCTCCTGGGTATACCGAGCGGCCAGTTTCTCGAAGGACTCTCTATTTGTATCCAAAGTGGTGCAATACTCGCAGCTATTTTTTATTTTTGGCATGTAGTATTGAGACACAGGGAGCTCTTTTGGAAGGTAGTCGTTGGATTTATTCCGACTGGCATTACTGGAGTACTGCTCTACCCTCTCGTGAAAGGTGCACTTGGAAGTACTGCAGTCATTGGGATAGCGCTTATCCTCGGAGGTATTGGACTGCTCCTTATTCGCCCCGATGATACAGAAACCAAAGCGACAGATATTACCTACAAACAAGCCTTTTGGATCGGAGTCATGCAGATAGCAGCATTTATCCCGGGGATTTCGCGTGCAGGCGCAACACTCATTGGAGGCACGCTGCTTGGGATACCACGGCAAACCATTGTGACGTTTTCATTTCTTCTTGCAATCCCGACCATTCTCGGGGCAAGTGTTGTCGAAGCGCGACATCTTGGGACACTCACCACACATGAATGGTTTCTCTTGGCGCTCGGTACTATCATAGCGTTTGTCACCGCGCTCCTTACTATTCGTTTTTTCATTCGCATCCTTACAAAAAAACCACTTTCATGGTTTGGCTGGTATCGCGTTTTGATTGGCATCCTTGTACTCATCCTTCTTATATAAAAAAGCCCCCGATTGCTCGGGGGCTAAGTAAAACACATTTTTAGTAATTGCCTTTGCCTGCTTTCAGATCCTTTCCTGTTTTTTCTGTTACAGGAGGATAGGTAGGTAAATCAGGATTTGATGATCTTTGCTGAGCAGTATTCGAAGGAGTTTGTTGTGCAGGTTGTTCTGTATAAGCCGGTATGTTTGTACCAAAATCAGGAACAATTTTACCAAAATTGGCATTATTCTCGTCGGTAATTCTTTTAGCTTTTACCAAATGCACTCCTCGTTGCATGATAAAGTACTTTACTTTTGAATTAAAAGTCATTGTCATGTTTTTTTGGTAGTCATCCTGTATATTCTTGATTTTTCTCTTCTTTTGGCGTGAAAAATCTTTGAGATACGTACCATTAAATTCTACACAATACAACTGATCAGGTGATGCGTATTCAGCCAAAAGCTTGTTAGTTGAATCAATCAACACTTTTGGCATGATTGCATAGAGCGCATTTGCATGTACATCTGACAACAAAACTACTGAGAGACTTGTGTCTCTAATCATAAGGCTTTTGAAAAGCATAGTATCTGAGGTAAGATACCTGGTCGCATACATTAACTTATCATTAGCCTCATCCTGGGTTCCTTCAAAAATCTTCTGAGATACCGCGGGTAAACTCACGACAATTATCGCAAGTAGTAACATGTATTTTTTCATCGTTATTTAACTATTTAGGTTCAAAATTTATTTTGCTTTTATATTAGCATATTTAATACTAATTGTCAAGTATATACTTGCAGAAGCTTTGCCGGTGAAGCCTTGTAAAACCTAGTTTTTTCAATGCTTTTTGGTGCTCTTTTGTGCCGTAGCCCATATTTCTCTCCCACATGTACCCAGGATATCTTTTTGCCATTTTTACCATGTAGCCGTCCCGAGTGACCTTTGCAATGACGGAAGCGAGCGAAATAATCTTTTCCGTAAGATCGCCTTTAATGATGGTCTTTTGAAATGTATACGTATTTGGCGCATGGAGCGACCCGTCGAGCAGTACCAGGGTATGGCTTGGGTCAGCCTCAAGTGTTTCGAGTGCAGTTTCCACACAGCGTAGAATGCACGCACCAATCCCCTGCCTATCTATCTCGCGTGCTGTTTTTGACGCAACAACATACGTAATGGCACCCTTTTCTTTCATTTCCTTGGCCTTCTGATACCAGTGTTCGCGAGATTTTTTAGTCATTTTCTTGGAATCAGTGAGCCCGCTCCATACTCCCCTTTTATAGGCCTTGTACGGCACCATAACGGCACATATCGTGACCGGACCAGCCAAAGGACCTCTCCCTACCTCATCTATTCCCACGACAAAACGGGGCGCTTTTTGCATGTACTGTCAATATAACAGAGGGACGATCTGACTGCTATACTGGCTCTACATGTCGTTCGTCCACCTCCACACCCACTCACACTACTCTCTCCTTGACGGGCTATCCAAAATCCCCGACCTCGTCAAACGAGCAAAAGAATTCGGTATGCCCGCACTCGCACTCACCGACCATGGCGCGATGTACGGGGCTATTGAGTTTTATCAGGAATGCAAGAAAGCTGAGATAAAACCTATTGTTGGCGTTGAGGCCTATATTGCTGAGCGTACGAGATTTGATAAGGAATCAGGTATCGACTCCAAGCGCTACCACCTTACCCTTTTGGCAAAAAACAATGTCGGCTACAAAAATCTCATGAAGATGGTGAGTAAGGCAAACCTCGAAGGCTACTACTACAAACCACGTATGGACCATGACCTATTGCGAGAGCATGCCGAGGGTATCATTTGTCTCTCAGGTTGCCCGGGGAGCAGATTTATTACTCATGTAAAAAACGGAAATCTTGATGAAGCAAAAAAGCTTCTTGCGTTTTATATTGAGATCTATGGAAAGGAGAATGTCTATGTCGAAGTGATGAATCACAAAGAGATTGAGTGGTACATAGAGATCATTCCTAGTATTGTCTCAATAGCCCAGGAAATGGATCTGCCACTTGTTGGTACCTGGGATTCGCACTACCTCCACCCCGAGGACGCTGAGGCACATGATACACTCGTCGCCATCAACACAGGCACCGAGGTCGGCGCGAGCAAGATATCAATGAAAGCCGGCAATTATTCATTCATTAGTCCTGATGAAGCAAAAGAAATATTTAAAGATATTCCTGGAGCGGTAGAAAATACACTCAAGCTCGCCGAGACCGTAGACCTTGAGATAGAGCTTTCGCCATGGAGATTTCCAACATATCCTATTGCACCAGATACGACCTATGACGCAGAGCTTCGCCGCGCTGTTGAGAAAGGTATAGAAGAGTTGCAGTACCCGCTCACTGACGAAGCAAAGGAACGCATTGAGTTTGAGCTCGATGTTATTAAGCAAAAAGGATTTCCTTCATACTTTTTGATTGAGGCAGATATGGTGCGAGCGGCTCGTGATATGGGAATCTATACCAACACTCGAGGATCTGCAGCAGGGTCCCTCGTTTCGTATCTTACAGGGATTACAACAGTAGATCCGCTCAAATACAAGCTTCCCTTTGAACGCTTCCTCAATCCGCTCCGTCCAGGTATCCCAGATATCGACCTTGATATTGCTGATAACAGACGTGATGACCTGATCATGTACGTCCGCGAGAAATACGGCATGGGTGCGGTTGCTCAAATCTGTACATTTGGAACAATGGCAGCACGCGGAAGTGTGCGCGATGTTGCGCGAGCGCTCGGCTACCCCTATGGTGTTGGCGACAAAATTTCAAAAATGATCCCTATGGGAAGCCAAGGGTTTCCAATGACGATTGATGCCGCGCTTGAGATGGTCCCAGAGCTGAAGGCTGAGTACGATACCGATAGAGCAACCCGAGAAATCATTGATATGGCCAAAAAGATTGAAGGAAATGTACGCCACATTTCTATTCACGCAGCAGGAGTTGTTATCGCCCCGACTCCTGATATTACTGAATTCACCCCTATTCAGTACGACCCAAAGGGAGACCAGAAAATCATCACGCAGTACGATATGTTCTCCGGAGGACGCGATGGCGTCGTCAACATGCCAAAGTTTGATATGCTGGGCATCCGCAACCTTCAGTTCATCACTGGAGCAATCGAGCGCATCAAAAAAATTCGCGGTATAGACATAGATATCGATAAAGTTCCACTGGATGACAAAAAAGTATTCACCATGCTCTCTCGCGGAGAGACTGTAGGCGTATTCCAGATGGCAAATGAAGGATTTACTAAATACCTCAAAGATCTTAAGCCAACTAAGGTTGAAGATCTCATGGCGATGGTTGCCCTCTATCGTCCTGGACCAATGGATGTAATCCCGGAATATATCAAGCGCAAGAACAACCCTGCACTCGTGAAATACCTCGACCCGCGAATGGAAAGTTACTTGCAGGCATCCTATGGACTCATCGTGTATCAGGACGATCTCCTCTTCTCTGCGATAGAGCTTGCGGGCTATGACTGGCTCGAGGCTGACAAGTTCCGAAAAGCGGTTGGTAAAAAAATCCCGGCAGAAATGGCAGCACAAAAGGAAAAACTCATGAAAGGAATTGTCGAGAATGGACAGACCGAGGCCTTTGCTGAACACTTATGGAAACTCTTTGAGCCATTCCAGGCGTATGGGTTTAACAAGGCACATGCGGCAAGTTACGGCATGATTGCATACAAAACAGCGTACCTTAAGGCAAACTTCCCTGCTGAATACATGACGGCGTGTATGACTGCAGAAGCTGGAGACATTGAAACCTGTAGTGAGTATATCGAGGAAGCAAAGCGTATGGGATTTACCATACTCCCACCTGACATCAACCAATCTTTTTCTGACTTTACGGTGGTTGTTGAGAACGGAGAGCCGACAAGCAATATCCGTTTTGGACTCAATAATATCAAAAACTTTGGAACTGAAATCGGTAAGGCGATCATTGCTGAGCGTAAAGAGCGAGGCAGGTTTCGCTCTATTGAGGATTTCCTTGAGCGAGTACAGCACAAGAATCTCAATAAAAAGTCCCTCGAAGCCCTCATTATGTGTGGAGCGCTCGATGCATTTGGCGAGCGTGGCAACCTTCTGGGTAACATTGATGCTCTTCTCTCCTTTCATAAAGACTCAGGTACCCATAGTGGCCCGCAAGACAGTCTCTTTGGCAGTCTTGGGGATGCGGCACCGCAAAGCGTACTCACCCTCCTTCCAACTGATTCAGTTTCTCTAGGAACAAAACTCGCATGGGAAAAGGAACTCCTCGGGCTCTATATCTCCGGTCACCCACTCGACCAGTTCCCCGAGCAGCTCGCACGCGCAAACACAACTATTGCGAAACTCATAAAAGACCCGAGCGCAAAAGGAAAGCTTCTCGTCGCACATATCGATACGATCAAAGTGATAATGACCAAGGCAAGTACCAAGATGGCTTTCCTCACTCTTCGGGACAAGACAGGAGTCGCTGAAGGAGTCGTATTTCCTGATAGCTTTAAAGAGATAGGGGTAAGCCTCGTAGAAGGCAGAGTGATGGTATTTCAATGCGGTACGAGCAAGCGAGATGACCGTGTATCTATAACGATAGATAAGGCAAAAGCATTCAGTTGACGAATATTTTAAAGATAGTATTATATGGAAAACCATAGAAAGTGAAAAAACTACCTGAAAGCAATTCCCGTGCTACCAAAATCCTAGAGACTGCAGAAAAAAAGTTTAATACTTTATACGAAAAATTAACAAAAGGTACTGAAAGAACACCCAAGGAACAAGAGCTTTGGAATATAGTTTCTCATTATGAGGGAGGGCTTAAAAGGAATGATGAAACTCTCATGTACAAAGCATGCGCATTCCTCTATACATTTTTTCACGTACCACGCAACTTCAAAGAGACAAGGAAACGACTTAAAGGTATAGCACGCGAATTTATTACTAAGAAAGAAAAAATAAAAGCTACATCTCAGCTTTTACTACTCTAGACCCGTTATCTGGGTCTTTACTTTTTGCAGCATAAAACCCCCGCAGTACTGCGGGGGTTTTATGTAGTAGTGATAGAGCGCATTATGCTTCTATCTTGTCGATCTTACTCATAATTCCGAAAATCTCGGTCTTATAGGTCGGGATCACTGAGTTATATGATTTAAGAATACCAGTGATATCCTTACCTGCATAATACTTCTCAGTGCGCTCGTTAGATCCTCCAAGGTGGCTTCCGACTACGTCAATCGCTTCGTCGAAGTCCTTAAACTTGGTCTTACCTCCGTTCCACCCGAACGGGTTAAACGTACCCTTGATCAAGAACTTACCTCCAGTCGATTCACGCATGGCGATCGCTGGGAGAAGCTGCCAATCAAGGTCATACTTTTCAGCTGTAAGGACGAACTGCATACCGTGGCCGGCAAGCGGAAGGTCATACTTTGCAAAGTACGCATCGATTTTTGCGGCCTTTTCTTCTCGGTCTGCCTGGAGCTTGAGCTCCTCTACAGAAAGAGTCGTATCAGTCGCAGTCATCTTTGAGACTGCATCGTTGATGGATGCCGTGAAGGCATTCATCGAGATGGTTGTAGCTACTAATGGAACAATGATAAATGAGTTAATGAGTTGCTTTGTTGTGTTTTTCATATGTTCCGGTTTAGCTCCGGAGGAACTTCGTGACGGTGAACTTTCATTGCTATCGTGACTATCTTTTGGATAAACGGCTTAGAATGAAAAAGCCTACAGGCTAACCTGCAGGAACTCCTATATAGTAGCATATTGGCTAGAAAATGTCAATAGTTATACAATGGAAAATACTAGTGTCAAATGAAAAATATCCTTATAAAATAAGGATATTTTAGCCAACATAGTTTGACACATTTGCAAATAAATTGTCATATTTTACTTACAAAACAGACCTTTCAGGGAAACCCTAGCTTTGGGCGGTTGGAGTGCGAGAAATCCCAGAAACCATTGCAATTACTTGGTCTTTGAAGCGCATTTCCATCTCCCTAAAGAGCTTCGTTGCCTCTTTTTTATACTCCACGAGTGGCTCGCGCTGACCGTATGAACGGAGCCCAACCGACTGACGCATATGTTCCATGGTGTCGATGTGCTCTACCCACAGAGTATCAGTGGTATGTAGGATAACCCTGCGGACCGTTTCCCAAAAAGCATCCTCTCCGACCTCTTTGATTTTGGTCTCAGCTATCTCAGAGAGGGTCGGTGGTACCTCACCCTCGGTACTTGGACCAGCAGTATCACCGAGTGCAAAAAAGGTGCTCATGATATGTCCCCGATCACCTTCCACCATCTGACGGCGACGGCCATAGACGATGGATCGCTGGTAGGCGAGCACGGTATCGTACTCGAGGGTGTATTTTCGGGCATCAAAGTTAAAGCCTTCAATTTTCTTTTGGGCTGATTCGAGGGCGCGAGAGACAAATGAGTTGGCAATTGGCTGATCTTCTGCCATACCGAGTTTGCTCATCATGCCTTTGATACGCTCTGACCCAAAAACACGCATGAGGTCATCATCGAGCGATACATAAAACTGTGTCTCGCCTGGGTCTCCTTGACGACCAGCACGACCTCGGAGCTGGTTATCGATACGGCGTGCTTCGTGACGCTCAGTACCAATGACGTATAGACCGCCAATATCTTTAATCTCTTGCTGTTCTTCGGGGGTAGAAGGATTGCCTCCTAATATAATGTCGACTCCACGACCTGCCATGTTGGTAGCAATGACAACAGAACCTTTCTTTCCTGCCTGTGCAGTGACTGAACCTTCAGACTCATGGTTTTTGGCGTTGAGGACTTGGTGAGGGATGCCTTCGCGCTTCAGATATGCCGAAAGAAGCTCATTTTTCTCAACTGATACTGTACCGATGAGCACTGGCTGTCCTTTAGCATGAAGCTCCTTTACCTTGCGTGCAATAGCCTGAAACTTGCCTTCTTCGGTGAGGAAGATAAGATCTCCATGGTCGATACGCTGCGTCTTTTTGTTGGGAGGAATAGTCACGACTGAGAGACCATACACCTTCATAAACTCTTCTTCACTCGTCTTTGCAGTACCAGTCATACCGCTGAGCTTTTTATAGAATTTAAAGTAGTTTTGGTACGTGATAGATGCAACTGAGCGCGTCTCTTGTTCGATCTTTACCCCCTCTTTTGCTTCAATAGCCTGATGAAGCCCTTCACTCCATCTTCGTCCTGGTTGCATGCGACCAGTAAACGGGTCCACAATGATGACTTCGCCATCCTTAACGACGTAATCTTTGTCCTTTTGGAAGAGCGCGCGAGCGCGTACCGCAGTTTCAAGGTAATGCACGTATTTGATACTCTTTTCTGAGTACATGTCGGTTATGCCGAGGAGTTTTTCTGCCTTGGTGATACCATCGTCTGTCAGCTGGATAGCCTTTTGTTTCTCATCTACCGTATAGTCAGTCTCGGGGTCGAGCTTCCCTGCAACATCTCGCACCGTTTTGTAGAGACCTTCTGATTCGGCAACCGGACTTGAAATGATAAGTGGTGTACGACTCTCATCGATAAGTATTGAGTCTACTTCGTCAACCACCGCAAAGCTATGTGCCCGCTGCACGATCTGATCCTTGGTCTGCACGAGGTTGTCTCGCAAATAGTCAAATCCGAACTGGCTGTTCGTACCATAAGTGATATCAGCGGCATAGGCATCTTTGCGCGATACGGGACGCAAAAACTGCTTTACCACTTTAAATGATCCTTCTTCATCTCTCTCGTCATCAAACTCCTGGTGCGTCGGGTCGTATACAAAGGACTGATTTTGGTCATTGATCACCCCGATTGATAGTCCTAGGAAGTTGTAGATCTCTCCCATCCAGGTCGCATCACGGCGCGCAAGATAGTCGTTAACGGTGACGACATGCACTCCTTCACCAGCGAGCGCATTAAGGTATACCGGAAGGGTTGCTACAAGTGTCTTTCCTTCTCCGGTGCGCATCTCTGCAATCTTACCTTCATGAAGCACCATACCTCCAATGAGCTGCACATCGTAGTGACGTTTATTCATCGTGCGCTTTGCGGCTTCTCGAACGAGTGCGAAAGCCTGCGGGAGTATATCGTCGAGTGTTTCTTTATTTTCAAGGCGTGCTTTGAGCTTGGCAGTTTCGCCTGGGAATGCGTCATCAGGAAGCTCTGCAAAGGTACGTTCGAGTGCATTAATAGCCCCTACCTTTTTGTGGTATTTCCCAAGGGTGTTTCTATCAAATAAAGACTGCAAAAATTGCGCTGCCATATGAGCCACTAGAATACCACAAAATAAGGCTTTTTGAAAGAGTAGAGTGTAGCTTAAAAAACAAACACCCACCGTTTTGCGGTGGGGTTTGTTAAGTGGAAAGAGAGTACAGAAACGATTATCGCTTCTTCTTTGAAGCCTTCTTCTTAGCTACTTTCTTTGTAGCTTTCTTCTTAGCTGTCTTCTTCTTTGCTGCTTTCTTTTTTGCTGCCATAGAATTATGTATTGTTCTGTTAATTTATAGTGATGATCGACCACAAGTTTGTGATTGAACGCGTTATCATCACTCGTACTATAATTATCTCTTGCAAAAAGTTTGCATGCAATAAATTTTTTATAAAAAGTGTGGATAACTTTTTTTATTTTCAAAATTATTTTTTTGAAAAAATATTTTATAAAAAGTTTTTTTGAAATTATTTTCAGTTTTATAAAAAATAATTTATTGATATGAACATATGTGTGCGCGTTGAAAGATAACGCGAAACAAAAAAGACCGTACCGAATGGTATGGTCTTTTTTGTCGTTATGTCCTTGTCTTTCCTGATCTGGCAACGGCGGGTGCTAACTCCACCACAAATGCCCATGTGAGCGCAGCCGCCGATGGCAAATCACGAACTCTTTTAGTATACAAAAATCTATTATAAACACAACACCACAAAGACAAAATCCCCTTGCGGGGATTTTGTCGGGCATTTGTGTGTTAAAAACTTGTGGAATCTAACTCACCTACAGAGTATAGAAAAATTTTTTGTAAAAGTCAATCCACTCAAAAGAAAAACTTCTGCGTAAAGCAGAAGTTTTTCATGATGTTGCACTCGTAAGCCGAATTCTGTTGCTATCAATTGATAGTTCGATCATTTATCTGCGATGTTTGTTACCAAACACCTGTAGCAGCACTCCAGAGACCACGTGGATATCTGGCACGGCCTTGCACACGGGTAGACATTTAGCCGTTTCACCCTTCGACAAGCTCAGGTCAAGACCCCTTACTCATCAAAGATTCGTCACTGTTCGCAGTCCTTGGCTTGCGCCAGACGGGCATTACCCGCTACCTGTACAGAATGAACTGTTGTGTGTTCGGACTTTCCTCATCCGCCAGCTGGCGGACGCGATCGTGCGGTGCAACAAAGGATTTATAGCATATTTAGATTATATTGACAATATTATTATTAAATGATATAATAATTTCAAATTATACAACTATGCAAAAACATTTTCAAAAAAGATGGCCCTCATAATTCTGAAGTTATCAAAGCAATTACCATTTTTATTTTAAGGAGCTTTCAAAACAAATCTCACTTAAAGATAGATAATCACTTTGTAGAAAACAAAATGCTGCATGAAAGCGACCTTTGTTATACAATCACCGATGTCTATTCTGGATTAAATGACCTCAGAGCAAACACTATTCTCCAGTTTTATCTTAAAGATAAAAAACATCTTTGTGCAGATGAGGCAATATGGGTATGTGATGATACAGAAGTTATCATTGATACCGGAAGTGCTGAAGGTGAGTCTTCAATTGCTTTTATTGATAAATCTCAATTTGATGGCAACCCTTCTTACAGAAAATTAAGGGCCATTCCCTGAAAATTTAAAAACCGCAGAATAATATCTGTGGTTTTTCTTATTTATTGATTGCGATTACGCTTCACAGTTCACGCACACCTCTCCCATCACCATCACCTTTGGCTTCTTGGCATCCTGCTCTTGAAGCTTCTTGCGGCCGAATTGTTGCATGGATTTATTTCCAAGTATCTGGTTTTGTAAACTTCCCCACTTCATCTTCAAGTTCAAATGGAAACTGACTGACCCGAAGCACACCATTACGAATATGGCGCACCGAGCTTGCTATCTTTTTCAATTCTATCGAGTTTCGTTCAAACGGACTTACCACAATCACCGGGAGTTTAAGTTCTTGAGTAACAATCCTGATTGGTTCGACAAGATCGGAATCATTTGATACCACCACAGCTATTTCGAAGTCTTTATTGTGAGCATCATGTACCAAATGAGTCGCTATACTCACGTCAGTTCCTTTCTCTTCCGTCTTGATCACATCAGCATACCCCTTTCCATCCGCCCGCTTCATAGAAACAGTATGGGAAAGGAATGTTCCATAAAATAATTCCAATGTTGGTAAAGTACGGAGTGCTCTGAAATGGATTTGTTGTCTATTGGGCTTATCGGTATCAGGATCATTTGGGCGAAGTTTAACCGCAGCTGTATAGTATTTTATTTTTTGGACAGTATCCTTTGGGAAAAGAAACTGACACAGCTTGGAGATATCAAGCCATTTCACTGATGAATTCTTTTTGAGGCAGCCATAATAAAGGTTGAAACTGTCGATATAGACGTTCATTTTCATACCTTAAAGCATAGGCTCAAAATGCAGAAACCGCAACATATGTTGCGGTTTCGCGTCCTGCCACCGAAGCGACAGAAGGGTACACTTTGAGTGTACCCTTCTGGTGAACAATTTGCAAGCTCTATAGACATATCGGACTTTCCTCACCTGACTCTTGCGAGCCAAGCGCGATCGTTCGGTACAACAAAGACACTATACAAATTTTCCTGAAAATTACAATACTAACTACTACTTATAATTTCATCGCTATTGGTGATCAACGAAGTACCCATATCAGATCCAAACTCCATAATAGCTCCATCATTGACTCTATAAAAGTGACCGTCACCAAATTCTATACCTTTTTCGGCAAGAAGTTTTTGAACCTCAGGACTATCTACCTTTCCATTCTCAACTAAATTTAACTCTTCTTGCGTTAGATGAATCGGCTCTGTATTCATCATTTTCCACTCCCCGCTCTCAAAACGCTCTTTCTTATCTTGAGAAATATTATCTGGTATATCTTTCTTGTTTTCCATTGAAGGAAACCCTTCCATTCCCATATATTTATTGATTTATTTAGTAATAGACTGATTATATCACTTTTTACGCCTCGCAGTTTACACACACCTCCCCCATCACCATGACTTTGGGCTTCTTGGCATCTTGCTCTTGGAGCTTCTTGCGACCAAACTGCTGCGCTGCATTCATAGAGTGCTGGTAGTAGAGGGTCTTGATACCTTTCTCCCATGCGTAGAGATAGAGCGCGTTGAGATCCTTCGCTGGAATACTTGGATCGATCATGATGTTGAGCGACTGCGCTTGGTCGATGTACTGCTGACGTGTCGCAGCTTGGTCAATGATTGCCTTTTGATCTATCTCGGCAAAGGTTCGGAAGACTTTCTTTTCATGATCGGTGAGTCCGTCGAGGTGCTGCACTGAACCGTCGTTGTCACGAATACTGTTCCAGATCTCAGGAGTATTCATTCCCTTTTCTTCAAGAAGTGCAACAAGTGTCGGATTTTTGATAGTGACTTTCATTTTGTCGACGTCTTTCACAAAGGCGTTACTCATAAGCGGCTCAATGCCTTGCGAAACTTGCCCAAGAATAAATGCACTTGAGGTGGTTGGTGCAACCGCAAGAAGTGTGGTGTTGCGGCGGCCGTAGCCTTTGAGGACTTCTGGTTCTCCGTAGTCTTTGGCCATCTGCGTAGACGCTGCGTATGCCTTTTCTTTGAGAAGCTTGAAGATCTCTTCGTTAAGTGCGGCTGCTTCGGCGCTTTCGAATGGAATATTGCGCTCCTGAAGCAGTGTATGCCACCCGAGCACTCCGAGGCCAAGCGCGCGGTGCTCTTTGGCGAACTTGTGTGCGCGTTGCATGAAGTAAAAGGCAGATTGCTTTTGCGAGTCGCTGCTGTCTCGCATTGCTTCGAGGCGTTCGACGAATTCTCCGATCACCGTGTCGAGGAACATGGTGAGTGTTTCGACTGCATCGGTGTCTTTCCATTCTTCGTAGTGGCGAAGGTTTATTGAAGAAAGGCAGCACACAAAGGATATATCATCCGCAGTTGGTAAACAGATCTCAGAACAGAGGTTGCTGCCGTAGATACGCACCCCCTTGTCTTTGTAGACATCTACGGTATTGTTATTAACAGTATCGCTAAAGAGAATGTATGGGTAGCCTATCTCAGTGCGGCGCTGGATAACCTTGGCCCAAATAGCGCGCTTTGCTTGGTCGCCTCCAACCATTGCCTTGAGCCACTCGTCTCCAACTGTGATCGCATAGGTAGACTCCTGGATCGGATGTCCCTCTTTTCCAATATTTAAAAATTCATCAATGTCTCCGTGTTCAACAGGTAGGTAGGGCGCGCAGTGGCCACGGCGCACCGTGCCCTGCGAGACAATGTTGATGAGTCCATCAAAGAGCTCCATGAAGTGCACAGACCCAGACGAGTGTCCGTTACCCTTGATCTCAGCACCGCGTGGTCTGAGGTCTCCAAAGTACGCAGAAGTACCACCTCCGTACTTGGTCATCATGCCGACTTCTGCATGCGTGTACAGTATACGAGACATGTCATCTGCAACGTATGATCCGAAACAACTGATCGGAAGCCCCCGAGTGTGCCCATAGTTGGCCCAGATAGGAGTTGCAAGTGAGTAAAAGCCGCGAGACATATAGTCATAAAACTTATCGGCAAAACCAGGCTTTCCGAGATGCTTTTCTGCAATGGTTGCAATCTCACGGATACGGTCTTCGGCAGACTGTCCGTTCATGAGATAGCCTTTTGCCAAGAATTTTCTACTGTTTTCGTTTAGCCAATACATACTATTTTAAAATAAATCATCGCTGGTAATACTCTTACTCTTTTTGTTGTAGTTGATGGATTTCTTGTTGAAGAAGTCACCGTGTTTCGTTGCAATCACTTCATCATAGAACCAATCCGACTCCTTGAGTAGCGACTCGTCTGTCTCAAATATCTTGCGGATACCGATACTCTGGAGAGAATTGTTAAAGCGATGTTTGATGAACTCAATGACGACGGCTTTGGGGAGGAACTCGAGCTCGCCCTTTTCAAAGATCCACTCAACGACTTGCTGCTCTGATTCAAATGCTTCTTCGCACAGCTTGATAACATCTTCCTCAAAGGTATCATCAAACCACTCAGGGTGTTCTTCCTTAATAATATTGATAACTTCAATACCAAAGAGTCCATGAATTTGCTCTTCTTTGCTCGTTGCTTCGACCGCATTACTGATGCCTTTAAAGAGGTTTTTGTACTTATTAAACGACATCATCACCAAGAACTGTGAGAAAAGTGATACGTGCTCTATAAAGAGTGAAAATAGAAGTATTGCTTGAGAGTAGTCTCTATTGTCTTCGCTGCGTGCATTTGAAAGCGACTTTTCTAGGTACTGCACACGCTTCATAAGCGCAGGAATCTCTCCGATTGATTTGAAAGCCTCATTAAGTCCAAGAATTTCAAGGAGGTGCGCGTACGCATCGGTGTGGCGCACTTCACTTTCAGCAAAGGTCGCTCCCACTGCTCCAATCTCTGGTTTTGGGAGCTTTTTGTAGATATCACCCCAAAATGTTTTAACCGCAACTTCGATTTGCGCGATGGCGAGCATGGAGTTTTTGATCGCACTGCGCTCTACTTCATCAACATTGACCTTGAAATTTTGCACATCGCCCACAAAGTTGAACTCAGTATGGATCCAGTATGAGTGTCGAATAGCGTTTACGTACTCATAGAGTTCGGGGTATTCATAAGGCTTGAGGTACACACGCTTTTTAAAGATATCACGACGTCGTTCCTTATTGCGCTCCTCACGATACAAAATATATGCCTTTGCAACCTCAAAATCACCTTTTGCAGCAATTGCCTTTTCGACGATGTTCTGGATTTCTTCAACTTCTGGGATATGGCCTTGTGGGAAAGCGTCGTTGATCATCACTTCGACTGCATCAACAAGGTCTGAGAGTGACACAATATCAAGCAAGACCTTTGAGGCCTGGTATGCGCGAGAAATAGCAGACTCTATGCGTGCACGGTCGTACTCAACCACCATTCCACTTCGTTTGCGTACTTGATTGATAGACATGAATGTATCAAGTATACAAAATTCGAAGGCTTCGCCAGAATTTTTGCATCGAAATTCATCTACAGAAAATAGTTTGCATACATTGTAAAGCACCACGTTCGATGAGCATTATAAATACAGAGCATTTGTTATCGTTTTCGAACAAAATCTAGTAGCCCCTCAATTTTACTTTCTCTCCTATTACAAAACCACCTTGTTTTGCGGTGTCCGCATTGAGTTCGAGTACGTATTTGACCGGAACCTGTGGATAAGTCACTTCAGGAAAAGTCTCGGGAGTGAGATGTTGTGTTATCTCTACCACTCTGAGGTTCTCATCCATCCAGACAATATCGAGTGGATACTGCATATCCTTCATCCAAAACCCATACCCGCCTGGGTGCTCAAATATAAAGAGCATGCCGGTGCCGACTGGTAGCGACGAGGTACCAGAGAGACCTTGCTTGAGCTCGCTCGTAGTACGCGCAAGCTGCACGGGAATACTGGTCGTACGGGTACGAATAGACGGGACTACTTGAGAACGCAAAAGGAGCATTCCAAGGAATGCTCCGATTGCGACAAGTGCGATACATGCAGTAAGAATGCGAGTCACCAAGATATAGTACCATCTTTCTATTGTCTCGATCTAACCTTTCCGTGCTCTATAGATTCACGCAAAGGATTTTTGCCTTTCTAACGCTTGGGCAGCGAGTAAGTACATAGGTCACTTACCACAACCTTCTCATCAAAAAGATGAGTCAACCGTTTCAATCCGTATACATGACGTATACGAGACTATCTCAATTTGAGTTAATCCACGACCAGCTTCCGCTAGCCGTGCCTTGTTACGACTTATTCCCTGTCACCGATCTTACCGTAGTCCCGGCTTATGCCGAGCCTTCGGGTACTACCAGCTCCCTTGAATTGACGGGCGGTGAGTACAAGACTCGAGAACGTATTCACCGCAGTTTGGCTGACCTGCGATTACTAGCGATTCCAGCTTCAAGGAGTCGAGTTGCAGACTCCTATCCGAACTAGGGCTATCTTTAGGGGTTGGCTCCGGATCGCTCCATTGCATCCCTCTGTAATAACCATTGTATTATGTGTGTGGCCCCAGATATCAAAGGGACATGCTGACCTGGCGTCATCCTCTCCTTCCTCCCAGCCCGAAAATCACATCTTTCAGATGCTGTGTGGAGAACCGAAGATAAATCTTTGATTCTCCACACAACACCCGTATATGATCTTGGGGCTGGGCGGTCTCGCCTGACACGTATAACAGACGACGAGGGTTGCGCTCGTTAGCCCACTTAAGGGAACAGTTCAAACCACGAGCTGACGACGGCCATGCATCACCTGCCCTACTGTCTTGCGAGGGCTCTCGTTTCCGAGAGCTTTCAGTAGGGTTTCAAATCTGGGTAAGGTTCTTCGTTTACCTACGAATTAAACCACATAATCCACCGCTTGTGCGAGTCCCCGTCTATTCCTTTGAGTTTTAGCCTTGCGGCCGTACTTCCCAGGCGCTCAACTTAACGCGTTAGCTTCGCCTCACAGAGGGTCGATACTCCGTAAAGCTAGTTGAGATCGTTTAGGGCGTGGACTACTGGGGTATCTAATCCCATTCGCTACCCACGCTTTCGTGTTTCAGTGTCAGTAAAGTGCCAGTAAGCTGCCTTCGCTTTTGGTGTTCCCCAAGATATCAACGGATTTCACCCCTACACCTTGAGTTCCGCTTACCTCTCACTTACTCAAGCATGACCGTTTCGCCCGCGTCTTTGAGGTTGAGCCCCAAGATTTCACAAACGACTAATCACGCCACCTACACACCCTTTACGCCCAATAATTCCGGATAACGCTCGGGGCCTCTGTATTACCGCTCCTGCTGGCACAGAGTTAGGAGCCCCTTATTCATGAGGTACTGTCAATAAACTTCATCCCTCATAAAAGATCTTTACGTGGCGAACCACTTCATCAATCACGCGGCGTCGCTCCATCAGACTTTCGTCCATTGTGGAAGATTCTCGACTGCAGCCACCCGTAGGTGTATGGGCCGTGTCTCAGTCCCATCGGTGAGGGTCAGCCTCTCAGCTCCTCTAGACGTCATCGGCTTGGTAGGCCATTACCCTACCAACTACCTGATATCCCACAGGCTTTTCCCAAAGCGATAAATCTTTACTCCGGAGAGACCATCGCGTATTAGCTCACCTTTCGGTGAGTTGTTCGCGACTTTGGGGGAAATACCTACGTGTTACTACCTCGTTTGCCACTAACCAGCGCCCTTTTTCAAAATATCGCTTCGCTTTGTATTGCTACTAGGCGTTACTTTATCGATCCAAAGGGCAAGGTCCGTTCGACTTGCATGCCTTATCCACGCCGCCAGCGTTCATCCTGAGCTAGGATCAAACTCTTCTTAAAAGTCACAAATGTGACTTAGATCGAGACAAGAGAAAAATGATTCCCTTGTCACTGGATTATTGTTATCCATTTTCTATAAATAGATTGTGTTGACTCGCATTCTTTTAATGCATGTATGCAATTGTTAAAGAATGCCCTCAAATCCCCGGAGAGTTTCCAGAGAGTTTGGAGAGCGACCCCTATTATAGTCGATAGGAGTAGGAAGTCAAGCAGGTACCCAGGCAGCAAAAAAGCCCTGGAAATCTTAGACTTCCAGGACGGTTTGAGAGCGATATTACTTTTCGTCTAAGTAATACAGCTCAGTCCCAACTCAGGACAGTGCAATGATGGGTAAAATGCTGTCCGAAGCATTTTACAAGTCTTTGGCCCTGCTACTACTGAGCGAGTTGCGTACAGAGGACGAATAGCTATCGCTCGTTGCGTAGGAGGAAGTTCGTTTGGGTCATTTACAAGCATCCCATAGACTTTGTACTGGGTTTTCTCTCCAGGTGAGTCGGTATGGTATCGTGCAAAGCCCTTGACCATCATTACACCAAAATAAATAAGCCCAACGACAAGTAACAATCTTGGCATACAGTGACTATTTAATGGGTGAAGAAAGAACTTAAGAAAGATATAATACTCTCCTTTCGATTTTTGTCAAATAAAAAGACCTTATTGCAAAACAAGGTCTTCAGGTAGGTTGAGTGACAGGAATTTCAGGGTAATACGGAGACTTTAGGAGTGTTCGTAGCGCTGCGCCAAATGTTTTACCTATACCTCGCTTATAATACAAGCCTGGGATCGCATCAAACTCAGGTAGCGAAACTTGATGAGCATCTATTTGAAACCTATCCGCTACAATATATATTCGTATATATCGACTATTTATAAAAAAATAATCAAGCGGGCTTGTAGAAACAATACTGAGTGGGTACACGATACTTTTTTCATAAAGAACAAGCTGTGGATCGTCAAGCAAATACGCCGCAACCGCGATACATACATGCCTAATTCCTTTGTCTGATTTTATTCTATGAATTTCTGTTCCTTGTTCTAAAATCACAAGTACCAGTAAAGTAGATGACCAAAGCGAAATCCTTATTTCCTTATTTTTTAATTTCTGTCGGAGTAGTTCTGACTGGTACATATAACCATAATTTGCGTATATGCTATCTTTTTTAAAGAAAAAGGCAATACGCTATACTTTAGGTATGCAAACAAAAGAGCTGTACGAATTATACAAACGTGCAGACTATCAGATTTCAACTGACACGCGAACCGTAAAACAAGGAGACCTTTTTGTCGCCCTCTCTGGAGATACTTTTGATGGAAATGCTTTTGCCGAGGAAGCTATCAAAAAAGGCGCGTCATATGCGATCATCAGCAACCCCGATTATCAAATAGGTGAAAGATATATTATGGTGCCTGACACATTAAAAACCCTTCAAGAACTTGCAACATTTCATCGAACCCAACTCGATATTCCGATACTAGCAATTGGTGGCTCAAATGGAAAAACGACAACAAAGGAACTGGTACATGCGGTGCTTTCAACAAAGTATCGAGTGCACACCACGAAGGGAAACCTAAATAATAGTATTGGGGTACCGCAAACTCTTCTTTCCATGCCCCTTGATACACAGATTGCAGTGATAGAGATTGGCGCAAATCATCCCAATGAACACACAGAGCTTATGAATATTCTCTACCCTACCCACATTCTCGTTACCAATAATGGCATGGACCATCTTGAAGGGTTTGGTTCGATTGCAGGTGTTCGCGCTGCAAATAAAGAAATATATGATTGGGCGCGAGTACACGGCGCCCATTTGTTTGTGAACAAAAATATTCCTGATTTAACTGAAGACAGTCAGTATCTTGATCGAACTCTATACCCAACAAAACAAAGTAGTAGTACATCGTCTCTCTATGCAGGTGTACTATATGGTGATACTGAATTCAAATCATCACTATTTGGTGCATACAATGAACCAAATATCCTAGCTGCAATAGCTTTAGGTGAATATTTCAACGTCCCAATGCTTGATATACAGGACTCAATACTAAAATATGAGCCTTCATTAAAGCGCTCTCAGGTGATACGAAAAGACGGGTATACGCTTATTCTTGATTGTTATAATGCAAACCCAAGTAGCATGAGTCTGGCTCTGCAAGATTTTACCAAGGACACTCAAGCAGGAACACGCCTGTATATTGTCGGCGATATGCTAGAAATGGGCGACAGTGAATCAGTCCTTCATCTAGAAATACTTACACTGCTACAGAAGCAGGCTGATACACATGACACAGTATGGTGTGTCGGGCCCCGCTTTAGTCAATACAAAGATGAATTTCCATTCACCTTCTTTAATGATAGCGCCTCTGCAAAAGAAGTGTTTAGAAACCTTGATCTTAATAAAAGAAATATTTTTCTAAAAGGTTCTAGAGGTATCAAGCTTGAAGATATTATAAAAGAAAAAGTTCCCCTACTTTAATGGGGAACTGCATTATAATACATCTTCTGGTTTGTAAACCGCACAGTCTTCTGAGGAATGATTTGTTGGGATGTCGCAAACAGGTTGCTTTAGAGCATTTAAACCTGCAGCAAGCTCCTTACAATGTTTACACTCATGCTTCCCTTCCTTAATTTCACGTAATAATATTTTATCCTCTTCAGTTAGTGCAGTAATGTCTAAGGGTTCACTGTTCATTTTTATTTAGGTATATCAGATTTTGACCTACTTCGCTACCTTTACTGCCTCATCAAACTTGATCGAGAGAAGTTTAGAGCCTCCATCAGCACCGAGCGTTACGCCATAGAGAACCTGGGCACGGCTCATAGTCTCGCGGTTGTGTGTCACCACGATGAGCTGTGAGTATGCTGAAAGTCGCTCAATCATGTCTCCATAGCGGCGAGAGTTTGCCTCATCGAGCGCCGCATCAGTCTCATCAAGCACTAAAAATGGCGGCGGGTTGACCTGAGAGATCGCAAAGAGAAGCGCAATAGAGACCAGCGAGCGCTCACCACCCGAGAGCATGGTAAGTTCTTTCACTTTCTTTTCTGGAAGGTTTACATGGACTTCTATACCCCGCTCCATAAAGCGCTCATCTTCCTCTTGATAGGATTCCTCGTCAAAGTCCTCGTCACTCTTGCGCTTCTTTTTCTTTTCCACTGTTACTTCGAGAAATGCGCTTCCTCCTCCAAACATAGTCTTGAAGAATTCGCTAAATCGCTCATTAATAACAGTTACGCCGCCCGTAAATTTTTCATCAAGTACCTTTTTGAGGTCAATGATGAGAGTCTCTAGGTTCCGAATACTGCCTTCGATATCTGCAACTTCGCGAGAGAGGAAAGCATCGCGCTGAAGCGTTGATTCGTACTCTCCTACGACTTCCTGACCGATACCTGTATGTTCGTCAAGTCTGATTTTGAGGCGATCAATAGTTCGCTTGATGTCGACAAGATCGAGCTCAGGCATTCCTTTTGTCTCTTTCAGAGTATGCAAAAACTGCGAACCAAAGAGAAACGCAGCTTCTTTGAGCTCGCTATCATAGAGCGCCTTTCGTTCCAGAAATACGCTATGCTTACTTTCGATAATACTGAGGTCTGCATTTGTATTGGTGAGGTCTGCGCGAAGTTCATACCGCTTGGAGTGTTGTTCTTCTTTTTGCGCACGCTCTTGTTCTCGAGCAATCTCGATCGCGGCGATGCGCTCCTTACTCTGTGCTTCTCGAGCAATGAGTAGGGTAAGCTTTTTTTGCAGGTCTTCTAGCTCAAGTGCTATGTCGTGGAGGGCTCCAGGTGCCTGTACATTCTTTTTTGGTTCACGATCTTTAAGTCTTGTAATAATAGGCTCAAGGCGTCTCACCCCCTGCTCCACACCTTCCATACTCTTCGCCTCTCTAATAGTACGTATGACTTCTTCAATATCCCCAAGGAGCGCGTGATACTCTTCTTCAGAAAAGGTAATGGGGCCAGACTGCACCGTACTGAGACGTCGTTCTACCTCAATCATTCCCTCAAGCCGGCCAATACGACTCTCAAGACTTCGTCTCTCGTTTTGGATTTCTTCGAGCGTATGTTTCTCTTTGAGAAGCTCGGGTGTAGTTGTGTCAGTATGAGTAGCAGTATCGGGAAGATTGGCTAATTCATTCTCAAGAGTATTTTTTTTATCGCGAAGGAGCTTCATAGCGCTTCGCAGGTGCTCGTCTTCAACATGAAGGTGCGCGGATTCGCTTGAGAGATACGAGAGCATGAGGCCTTCGAGCTCAGTCCTTAAGCTCCGTCCTTTTTCTATTTTCTCTACTTGTTTCTTGAGGAAAGAAAGATGGGGGGCAAGCTCACGACGGAGCGACTGAACTTCCTTGAGTGTTTCTGTGCTCTTTACAAGTTTTGCTTCGCTCTCCTTGATGCGATAGTGATACACCTTGAGTCCAAGCGCTTCTTCGAGTATGCCTCGCCTATCTCTAGGGCTCGCACGCAGTACACTGTCAGCTTCACCCTGAGAAATGATGTGATGACTTGAACCACCTATGTGTACTGATGAGAGTAACTCTACCATTTGCTTGAGTCGTATCTCGGTGCCATTCAAGAGATATTTACTGGTACCATCGGCATAGAGCTCGCGAGTGAAGGTTATGGTATCAAAGAGCACAGGAGTATTCGAAGAATCACCTTGAAATGCAAATACCTTGTCGCTATTATCAAACGTGATACTCACCGCAGCACGTGAAAGCTTGGCAGTACCACTCGAACCTCTAAATATAAGATCAGCCCCGCTTTTACCGCGCATGCTTTTCATAGATTGCTCTCCAAGTACAAAGCGAAATGCCTCGACGACGTTACTTTTGCCTGACCCATTGGGCCCGACAACTGCGGTGACGGGCGCAGTAAAGGAGAGCGTGCTTTTCTTTGCAAATGATTTGAAGCCGCTGATTTCGATATGCTTGAGACGCATAATAGAAAAAGTATAGCATTTTAAGCAAATAAAAAAGCATCCCTTTTTGGGATGCTTTCATAGTTTTTTAGTATCATCGCTGCGACATACCGACAACTGCTCCGAGCACAAGACCGGTACCGATTGCGAGGAGTGCTCCTCCTGCCTTATGGCCTTTGGGCTTTCTGACCACATTTGCTTTTCTCAAATTTTCTTCATACGCCTTTTTTGTATCTACGTATGACTGGTCATGCATGGAGTAGTAAATAGTGTTTTGAAATATAAACACTGTATCGCCAAGCCTGATTTTACCCATGGAGTTTGTGTTGTAGAAGAAATATTCAGATTTCAATTGTTTTTTGAATTTTTTCTGAAATTCCTCATCTACCACTTGCACATCGGTATGCTGGGCAACCCATTCTCCTGTGTATTCAGGAAATATTGCCTCAGCCCATTTGGGGTCAATGACATATGTTTGTGCAGAAGCTTTCGCTATCGAAATGCAAACAATACATGCAATTACAAAGAACTTTTTCATATATATAATTTATAATGTTTACTTGGCTATATTATACACCAAATATATGGAAAAGTCAAGTATTATCTACGGGGCGGTGTTAGAGCCAGCCTTTCTTGGTGAGAGCTGCTAGAGCTGCTTTTTGCTCCCCTTCTTGCTTGCTTCTACCCTTACCTTCAGCTATTTTCAGGTCTCCAAAAAATACTCCAATAGTAAAGTGCTTGTCATGATCCGGACCCGTTTCTGACACAACCCTATACGATGGTGTTACCCCTACTCGCTCCTGAGCTTCTTCTTGAATGAGGCTTTTTGCATCTTTCCATGATTTGTTTTTAATAATATCCTCGAGCTTACTAAGAAGCGTTTTGGTTACAAATGTGTCACACGATGCATATCCCTGATCAAGGTAGAGTGCCCCAACAAATGACTCATAGGTATTTGCAAGGATGGTCTGACGAGCCCTCCCTGTATCCTTTTGTTCACCCTTTGAAAGAAGAAGGTACTCGTTCATGCCCAGTGACTGTGCAACCTCTCCCATAATAACTGCATTTACGAGTGCAGAGCGGTATGCAGTAAGATCTCCTTCGTGATGATTAGGATACTGATTGTACAGATAATCCGTCACAACCAGTTCTATCACTGCGTCACCGAGAAACTCAAGTCGTTCGTTGTGCTGAAAGCCTGATTTCGGATTTTCGTTGATATATGAGCGGTGAATAAATGCGTGCGTGAGAAGTTCTTTGTTGGCAAAGGTAATGCCGAGTGACTTCTCAAATGATGTAAAGTCTTTCATAGTTGTTGTAGCTAGAGCGTATAGGTTACAGGCTATATGGTAGTCCGCAATCTATGCACTCCATAGATTATTTAGTAGTAATTTTTTCAATCGCCTTTGCGATAAGAGGTAATATATCATCGTATACCGTAAGGTCAACCACCTCATGGAGCTGGAACCACTCTGCCTTATCGAGCCCTCCGTTGGTATGGAGATCAAGCGCCTGGTACTTCGCCTCCGCCAGATAAAAGACGACTTTTTTAAGCAGCTTCCCTTTTTCAGGATGAGACGCAACATACTCAATAGCTCCTATTTCTGGACCAAGCTCAACTGGTATGCCGAGCTTCTCTTCGATCTCTCGCTTTGCGGTCTGATCTATAGTCTCACCTTCTTCCATACCTCCTTTTGGTAGTGTCCAGTATCCAAAGACATCATGCACGAGCGCTACATAGTCCACCCCGTCCTCGCGTGCATGCACGATACCACCTCCTTTTGCTTCAACAGGAAGCTTTGATATGTCGATAGGTTCCTCTGGGACTTTTTCTTTTTGAGCTCGTGGTTTTGAGATCTGATCCTTGCCCGGCTCACCGATCTCTTTGTACACCGCGCCCAGTACTCCGTTTACAAACTTTCCAGAGTTTTCTCCTCCAAAGTTTTTTGCAAGCTCTATCGCCTCGTTAATAGCAACCTTTGGCGGCACCTGCTCACGGTCACCAAACAATAGCTCGGCGAGCCCCATGCGCAATATATTACGATCGACATTTGAAATTTTTGGCAGTGGCCACTCGGGCGCTGCCTTTGAGAGAATATCGTCGATAACTGTCTGCTTGCGCTGGACGAGCTCGGCAAGAGTGTAAATAAAAGCATTATCACTATGTCCAGGAGCAAACTCAGCAATATCACGGTCGATAATACCTTTGAGATCTTCGGGCATGCCGGCAAAGTCCCACTCAAAGAGGGCCTGGAGGACTATAGATCTAGAAAGGTGCCGGTTTGCCATAAAGAACAAATGTATAAGTGGTTATTTCTTAGCTGCTCTCTTTTGCTTCTTAATAACTTTTTTGACCTGGTCGGTGCCTACTGATCGTCCTTTGTACATACCATCAAGCGTTGCCTTGTGGCGAATATGTGAAGCACCGCTCTTGTCTGTTGAAAGCGCAGGTGATTTGAGCGCGTGATGACTGCGTCGATTTGCAGTATGCGCCCGTGTGTGTCTCATTCGTACTACCATAGTACTGACACTATAGCGCAAAGACAGAATTTTGTAAATAAAAAGGCCTTCTGAAATCTCAAAAGGCCTAAGACTACATATTGCTACAATACTTTATAAAATCATTATATGCATACACTTGCGGGTGTGGAATATTTCCATCTGGTACAAAGATTTTTGGAAGCAATTTGCGCTTTACCCATATTAAATCTGGTAAAGAGTGAATAATGCCTGCATACCCAGTAATTAGCATGGTGTATTTATAAAAATCTTTTCCATACAAATCTGGATGAGGGTGACTATTTTTACTCTTTTTAATACCAATTGTAATGGGGGTCGAAATAACTTTAAGGTTTTCCTTTGTTTCTGTTTCTACACACCGCTTTGCAACATCTTCACGCCATTCAGGAATATCTCGAATTTCTTTAGTACTCTCTGTTGGCTGAGTCACCTTTAGTAATACATAGTCTCCTGCATCATTAAATACAATAACAGTATCAGCAAAAGTACGTGAATATGATGATTTAGCAAGGAATCGTAACTGTGCTGTTATAGGTAATTTTTCAATGAACGTTCTCAATTGGCGAGCTGTGTCCAAATGATTTGAGGATTCAATACGAAATAAATTCATGTCATAGGTTTTAGATAAAATAACAAAAAATAGAATTTTGTCAATATCTCGAAAAAAGCTTGTAGTAATGATACTATTGGGAAATGTCTGAATCTATAGAACACGCAGATCACAAAAAACTTGGTCGAGAACTTGAGCTCTTCACTTTCTCTGATACGGTCGGCAAAGGTCTTCCTCTCTGGCTCCCGAAAGGCGCAACAATTAGGCGTGAGCTCGAGAGGTTTATTATCGACGAAGAAATCCGACGAGGGTACCTCCATGTCACGACCCCTGACATCGCAAAACTCGATCTCTACAAAAAGAGCGGCCACTACCCTCACTACAAAGACTCAATGTACGCGCCAATACAGATTGATGACGAAGAATTCATGCTTCGCCCTATGACCTGTCCGCACCACTTTGAGCTCTATCTTTCAAAGCCGCACAGTTATCGAGAACTCCCAATGCGTATCGCGGAGCTTGCCCAACTGTATCGGTATGAACAATCAGGAGAACTCATGGGACTCCAGCGTGTTCGCACCTTTTGTCTAGCTGATGCACACATTATCTGCGCAAACGAGGAACAGGCAGTAGAGGAAATAGGCAAAGCACTCGACTTGATTGAATATGTGACTAGTGTATTTGGACTTACCCTAGACGTAGACTATCGCTATCGTCTCTCACTTGGAGACCGCACTAATACTGAAAAGTACTACAAAAATGACGAGGCATGGGAGAAAGGTGAAGGTCTTCTTCGAGATCTCATGAAAGCCCGCGGGTCAAAGTTTGAGGAGGCAACAGATGAGGCTGCGTTCTACGGTCCCAAAATAGATATTCAGATGAAGAATGTAAATGGCAAAGAAGATACTGCATTTACCGTACAGTATGACTTCTGTATGCCTGCACGGTTTAATCTCACTTATACCGGTGAAGATGGACTAGAGCATCAGGCATTTGTCGTACACCGTTCTTCGATTGGTGCTATCGAGCGCATCATGGCCTTTCTTATCGAAAAGTATCGCGGTGCATTTCCGCTTTGGCTCTCACCAGTACAGGTTGCAATCCTACCCGTGAGCGAGCAGTTTACAGCCTATGCACAGAGTATAGAATCGGTACTTAAAGATGCTGGCGTTCGGACCATACTTGATACTAGTGATAGTCTTGGCAAACGTATACGAAATGCAAAAACTGAGAAAATACCATACCAAATCATTATTGGAGAAAAGGAGCAAGAATCGCACGCGATTACGGTAGAAGGTAGAAATGATCTAAAACTCGAAGGCGTTACACTTGAAGCATTTATTGAACGAATTACTAGTGAAATCAAAAATCGTTCGCTCTAGTGCTATACTCTTTACTATGGAAACAAACAATGTATACAACCTGATGCACCAGCTTACCCAAGAATCAAAAAGTCTCTGGCGTATCAAAAACAATTATCAAAACGAGGCGCTCTCAGACGAAGAAAAAGCATTTTGGACCAAACTTGAAGCTGATAAAGAATCCCACATTACCGAACTCAAAGAACTCATTAAAAAGGCTATGTAATTAACAAAAATCCTCCAGGTACCTGGAGGATTTTTGTTAGATGTCGAGATTTGCCATCTTGGCATTTGACTGGATAAAGCTCTTGCGTGGCGCAACTTCACTACCCATCAATATATCAAATATCTGATTTGCTTCTTCTGCGTCTTCAATAGAAACTTGTTTGAGGACGCGATTGTTTGGGTCCATAGTAGTCTCCCAGAGTTCTTCTGCGTTCATTTCTCCCAGTCCCTTGTAGCGCTGAACTGAGACTTTATTTCCTTTCTTTACCTTTGTTTCTTCTTCTGTCTCTTCAGCCTCCTCGACAGGTGTCTCACCTTCTTCACCGATGAGCTCTACCTGCTCACTACCAATGAGCTGTTCCTTCTCATCATCATTGTATGCATAGTGAATCTCCTTTCCCTTCTTGATCTTGTAGAGTGGCGGCTGTGCGATATAGACATACCCTGCATCTATAACTGAACGGAAGTACCGGTAAAAGAGCGTAAGGATCAGTGTGGTGATGTGTGCACCGTCGACATCCGCATCAGTTGCTATGATGATTTTGTGATAACGAATTTTCTCTATATCAAATGTATCCCCGATCGACGTACCCATTGCGATCACGAGGTTCTTGATCTGTTCAGACCCAAGCATACGATCAAGACGTGCACGCTCAACATTGAGAATCTTTCCACGAAGCGGGAGGATCGCCTGGGTACGGCGATCGCGCCCCATTTTTGCAGTACCGCCCGCAGAGTCTCCCTCTACGATAAAGAGTTCCCCATCTTCGGCATCCTTTGCCTGACAGTCAGCAAGCTTGCCTGGAAGCGTCATACCTTCGAGTGCTCCCTTTCGAAGGATTGAGTCCTTTGCAGCTTTTGCCGCCTTGCGCGCACGAAGCGCAAGAAGTCCTTTTGAGATCATCGCCTTTGCTTCATCTGGATGCTCTTCGAGAAATGCACTAAACGCCTCGCCAAACACAGTCGCCGTTGCTCCTTGTGCCTCAGTACTACCAAGCTTGGCCTTGGTCTGTCCCTCAAACTGAATTTCAGCAAGTTTTACAGACACCACAGCTGTGAGACCTTCGAGCACATCGTCTCCTGAGAGTGCGCCATCTGCTTCCTTTACGAGATTGTTTTTCTTTCCGTACGTGTTGAGTACGCGAGTGAGCGCGGTTTTAAATCCGGTAATATGAGTACCTCCTTCTGAGTTGTAGATGTTGTTTGCAAATGGAACGATGCGCGCAGTGATGTCATCTACATACTGAAGCGCAATCTCTACTCCGACTCCATCCTGATCCTTTTCTGTATAAAAAATAGTGTCATGCAGCGGCTTTTGGAGTCTGTTGTAGTGTGCAACAAGTGACTTGAGTCCTCCTTCAAAATAGTACGTTGTCGTCGGTGCTTCAAGGCCGAGCTCCTTTATCCAGTACACGCTTGTCGGGTCAAATTTTTGTGCAACCTCACGCGCATCGATGATAGTAACGCGCAGTTTCTTTACGAGATATGCTTGTTGACGAAGTCTGTCAATAATAGTTTTTAGGTCAAACACAACAGTGTCTTTAAAAATAGTTGGGTCTGGCTCAAAGGTAATAATCGTTCCAGTGTTTTTGCTCTTACCTACTTTTTTGACTGCACCTTTCTTTACTCCGATTGCGTACTCCTGTGCATATATATCGCCGTCCTTGTGCACCTCTGCACGGGTATAGGTCGAGAGCGCATTCACAACCGATGCACCTACTCCGTGTAGTCCTCCAGACACTTTATATCCTGATCCATCACCTCCGAACTTTCCTCCGGCATGAAGTGTTGTCATTACGGTCTCAAGTGCACTTACCTTTGTCTTGGGGTGTATATCAACTGGAATACCACGTCCATTATCTGCCACTCTAATACGGTTTCCTGGAAGGATAGTAACCTCAATACGATCAGCATACCCACCCATTGCTTCATCGCGTGAGTTATCAAATATCTCCCATACCAAGTGATGGAGGCCATCAACACCGGTCGTACCGATGTACATCCCCGGACGCTTTCGCACCGGCTCAAGACCTTCAAGAACTGAAATCTGTTCTGCGCCGTAGTTTGATGCCTTTGCTGCCATAGATGGTTTATTTTAGCATATTTTAGCCTAGTCTCCTAACCCAAATAGTGGTGAAATATCCTTATATTGCAATGCTATTCTGGTATTTCAGTAGTATCTTGTGTTGGTTCTTGCACTGGTTCTTGTGGTACCTCTTCTATGGTCTGGATAGGCTCCTCTGCGAGGTCATCTGTGGGCGTAGTTGATTCATGTTCTGTCTCCTGTTGAACATCAGTTTGTTCTTGCGGCTCCGGATCTTGCTCTACCTCTTGGGCTGGACTACTAAGCAGTTGCTTGAGCTGGCTAAGTTCTTGCTTGTTTAAACACTCGCTCGAGCCATCTGGATCTGTAAGACAGATTTCTCCAGTAAATATGCGAGTGATGTGGTTGGATGCGTTCGCAAGCCATGCCATTACGTGTCCGAACATGCTATCTTTTTCAGTTGATATACCAGCAATAGAATCGATCTTGGCATTAAGCTCTTGGATTGCCTTTACCAAAATAGGTGTCATCCCTGCGTAGTTAACTTGGAGGTATCCATTGGATGCAGTAGTAACAAGGGTTGGGAAAATATCCTTGAGGTCTTGCGCGATAAACCCAATCTGCTCATTTGAATCAGGAGTATTTTTCCAGTTGTACATTACTGTGCGAACATTCATGAGCGTATCGAGTGTCGACTCTAGGTCCTGGATGTTGGTCTTGAGCCGTTCATCAGATGAGCAATTGATACCGGCAGTATCCGGCCTAATAGTACATGACTGGCCTGAGCTTCCATTTATAACAACTTCTTCAATTGACCTATCAACACTTCCGATCATTACTTGATTGTTGTCTGTGTTTATTGCATATGCCCCTAGCGCAATAGAGTTTGAGTATCCACCTGTTGATGTATTATTCCCAATTAAAATTGAATAATCATTTAAATCCCCGCCGTTATCTACCAAATCTTGCTCACCTGCAGAATTGCCCAGGAAAATAGAGTTTCGTGCGTTTTCTGCGAACTCACCAGCATTAACCCCCATAAATATAGAAAGTTCAGCGTTTGTCGCACCGTATCCAGCATTAAACCCAAAGAAATTTGAAATTTGAGCATTAGTTGCATTCGCACCAGCCCCTGGTCCAATGAAGCTAGAAACATAGGCATTAGTTGCATTCGCACCAGCTGCCTCACCTAAAAACACAGAGGCTGAAGCAGCGGTGGCATCCCTTCCTGCATCTTGTCCTAAGAAAACAGACTGATTGGCATTCGTTGCCTCAAATCCGCTATTTGGACCAATAAACACTGAGTTTACTGCATCAGTTGCCTGCTTTCCGCTTCCGATGCCTAAAAATACTGATGAATTGGCATTTATGGCTTGATATCCAGCCTCGGTTCCAATAAAAATAGCGTCGGTTGCATCGGTCGCTTCGTACCCCGCAGTTGTACCTGCAAAAAATGAATCAAAGGCATCAGTTGCTCCGTATCCGGCTTGCAAACCTAGGAATACTCCATCAGAGGAGTTGGTTGCGCCATACCCAGCTTGATTTCCAATATATACAGCATCAGTTGCCAAAGTATTATATCCTGCACTGGTTCCAATCAACACACTATTATCTATGGTACTTGCTGAGCGTCCTGCACTGGTTCCAATCAACACTGCATTAGTAAACAAAGAGCTATGATCTCCTGCATTAAGTCCTACTATAATACTGTCTGAAATATTTTCAGTAGACGTAGCAGTACTTGTACCTGCAATAAATGAATTTAGAAGTGAAGAAGAACTAAGTGCACTGTACGCTCCTAAAATTACTGAGCTAGTAAGTGTTGATGAAAGAAACCCGGCAGATGCTCCAATCACCACTGCACCTCCTGAGTCAGCAGCACTTACCCCGGATCCAGAGCCGATAAAAATTGCACCTTCTGAATCAGTAGCAGCTGTTCCGGCTCCAGAACCGATAAAAATTGCCTCTGAAGCATTGGATGCGCCAGCGCCTGAGCCGTATCCTATCGCAACAATCTTGCCAGACCCGACCGTACTGTGTCCTGCATGACTCCCAATAAATACAGTCCCATCAACTGATGCATTACTACCTGAAATCTCGTCAACATCAACCCCAAACCATGACTCACCCCCCAGAGTTGAAGTCGAACCAAGGAGTGAGTTTCCTGACATAGATACCGTACAATTCGTATCTCCTGGAGCACAGGTTGGATCAAGTGTTTCTCCTGGTGTATATGCAGAGCCGGGTGGAGTTGCATATGCTGTAGCAACTGAAAAGATGCTTGCAATAGCAAGTGCGAGTATGGTCTTTTTATGAGCGCCGAAAAATGCGCGTACGTGCATAGCACAAGTATAGCAACAAACTAGTCTTTATTCACTACACCAAACCGCTCTGCAAGCGCGCAGTATTCGCATACTTCCCCGTTATACGTTTTGACACGACATGGTCTGTGCATCCACTGTCCACTTTTGAGCAGTTCATCATAGTCCTGTATATCTTTGTGAAGTAACTCACGCTGCAAGCGCCCAATGCTGCGTGCTTGTATGCTATTTTTATCTCCGTCTTTTGCTTCAAGAAATACGAGTCTCGCTTCTTGTACAACAGTATTTCCCTTAGAGGTTCGGCTGAGTAGGTACGAATACATGGCGAGCTGTCGAAGGTAGGGCGACATGCGACCTTCTTCATCTGTTTTATCGATGTCTGCATTCGTCTTTGGGGTTCCTGTCTTCCAGTCAGTGACCCGCACCGATGCATCGCTCAAATGCTCCAAAAGATCAATTTTTCCTGTTATCGTGAGGTGTGCAAATTCTGGATCGCGATATGAAAGACTGCGCTCTACTTCATACGATCCAGAAATAGAAGATTGATAAGTGTCTTGCCACCGAGTAACTATAGGAAATGCTTCACGCATATATCGGTGTGCCTTATGTTCATCTCCTCGGGTTTCAATGAGTGCAACGCGCATGAGCTCCTTTTCTATCTCCTCACCACCACGCAATACGTGCTCTATGGTTTCGTGGACAATGTTTCCGATATGAAGTGAGTCGGTCAATACTTCCGGCAAACAAAGAAGATTTCGGAAATACCATTTCCATGGGCATTCAAAAAAGTTGTTGAGCATCGTGACTGACAGCTTCTTTTTGTCGTACTCATTTTTCACTAGCTCCTTGACCATTATTTCTTGATCAATAGTCTCTGCAGCCTTTCGAGCTACATATGTCGTAGGGCTATGCGTTAGAATTGCTTTTTCGCTTTCTTCCTGAGACTCTTTTGTAAACAAGGTCTCGGGTAATTCAAAAATAATAGATGCGAGTTGTTGATCTTTGCCTGTGTAACTCAGAGAAGCATAGGAGATAGTGAGATACTTTTTTGCACGCGTCATTGCCACATAGAGCTGTCTTTTTGCAACATCCTCAGACTCCTCTTGCAAAAGCATTCCAATTGTCTCAGGGAGCGCAAATGCCTGCCTGCGACTACTCATGAGAGACCGCTCATCCATATGCGCAATCCATACACTTTCAAACTCGAGCCCTTTTGATCCATGCAGTGTGAGCACCTTTACACCCTGCTGCGCTCCAAAAACGGCAAGCGGAATATCTTCTCCATACTCCTTGAGCCGCTGTATAAATGATAGATAGTCTTTAATTGCAACGCGGCCCGCTTTTTCTGCTTGAGAAAGTGCCAGATGAAGCAGTGTGCGAATGATTTCAACACGTGACCTCACCTTTTCATCATCGGTTGCGTCGGTGAGAAAGAGCTCGGTACCTATTGTTTGGATGAGTTCATATGCATCTACTCTCGTAGCCAAATCTACCCAAGCACTGAGTTTCGCGGCCCACTCAACGATCTCTGGATATGGCGCACCTTCTAGGTCAGAGAGAGATAGCGAACGTGTATACGCATGAGCTAGAAATGCATGCCCAGATACACTAGGGATACCTGACAATGGATCGAGAACAGTACGCGAGAGCGCGACAATATCGTATGGATTGGCAGCAACTGCAAGTACTGCGAGAAAACGCTGCGTATCCACAAGCTCAAAAAGTTTGAGCGATGTTGCTGCCGCCACAGGAATACCCATACTTCGCAAAAGCTCTATTGCTGCCTTTGCTTGGTAATTTTTTGGAACAAGTATAGCCATCTCGTTTGGATCAACGCCACTCTGTATCTTTTCTTGGATATCTATTCCTGCACGAAGTATTTCATCACGTGGATACTCACATGCAATGAGACGCAGTGGGTGTGCACCATCATTTGTAGCAACAAGCTTGCCCTCCGCAAGCGTACTTGAGAGCAGTGCCTCTGCTGCGTCAAGCACCGTCTGGGTTGAACGATAGTTGCGCGTGAGTGTAATAAGAGTGGCCGTACCAAACAGGTGTTTAAACCCTTCAAAGTACGCAAGCGATGCTCCGCCAAATCCATAAATAAGCTGTCGATCATCACCTACAACAAATAGGTTTGGCTGCTCTACTCCTTTCCATACTTTCTCTAAAAATTCATTTTGAATGCCGGTCGAGTCCTGATGCTCATCGACAAGTACATACAAAAACCGCTCGCGAAGTGTGTCTCGCGCATCTTCACTTTCCTCAACAACTCGTACCAAAAGTTCAAGCACATCCGCATAGTCAATAAGAGAACGCTCGCCTTTAAGTGATTCGTATTGCTCATAAAAATCCGCAACCTCAAGACTGCGCGCCAGGCTCTGAAGTTTTGCTTCGACCTCCTTTTTGAGTTTGCCTTTTGTTTCTCCGCGGGATGAGATACTAGTAGGATCATTGCTAAGTCTAGCGCTCTCCTCTTCTATCTGCGTTCTAAAGTCCGCCGGAGTGATACGCTCCCGCTTCAAAACACCAATGAGAGACTTGATGTCTTTGTAGTACATCGAAGGGTTCGCGCGCGGACGAAGCTGTTTCCATTCATTTGCTTGAAGTATCTCATCAAAGAGTGCAACAGTTGCCGCATCCTCAAGAAGCGTCGGCGGCACTTTTGTACCCAACACTTCATACCATTCTTCAACTACCTCCATGGCAAATGCATGAAAGGTTGCTATACGTACTCTCGTAGCTGCCGCCCCAATATATCGAGAGAGACGTTCACGCATTGCCTGCACACCAGCATTGGTAAAAGTAAGACACAGCACGCCATCAGGGGGTGTATCTGTTGCGCGCAATATATGCGCGATGCGCAGTGCTAGCACTTGGGTCTTGCCTGTACCTGGCCCAGCAACGACCATGACTGGTCCTTCTATGGTCTCTACTGACCTTTTTTGCTCAGGATTTAGGGATTGGTATGCTTTCTCAAATGCTTCCATGGAAGGATTGTAGCATAGCTGTGTTTTTAAAATTTGTAGAGAAAAACTAAAAAAAGCGGAACATCTGTTCCGCTTTTTGCGTTTCGATAAAAGATCAATAACCACCCTTTCCGGATTTCATAGCACGTTGCTGTTCTCGTGTTGTCCCGCGAAATGCAATTTGTTTATCACCAGTTTTTTTATTACAGGGTTTGGTAATGCGGGGCCTATTCCTGCCCGCTCTGGGAGCAGGCGGTGGAGCCTGCACGACAACACAGCAGTACTGCTGATTTTCTAATGCAATGATAGATTTCTCCAAAATTGCATTGGTAGAATCCTTACTTTTTAGTGCTGCATTTATTACAGATATCTGAAGCTTTTTTCCTTTTGAGTTTTGTAGATACTCAAGCTTTGCTTTTAGATCTGCTTCATACTTTGTTTTTTCTGCAAGCTCTGCATTTTTTGATTGTAGTGTTTGATCCAGCGTGTCCATGGCGGCAGGTGTGCTACCTTCCGTAGTACCTGAATTGTCTGTAACAGTACTATCATTTTTTACAAATGAAGAATCAGCTGTACTTGATCCAGGAGTGGCACTACTCGTAATACCGGTGATTATAGGCTTATCGAGTAGAAACCACAAGCCAAGTATTATGCCAAAGATCCCGAAAAAGCTTACAATAGAAAAAGTTTTTACAAATTTTTTCTCCTCTTCAATCCTATGTGATTTTGTCTTCGCATAGGCTTTTGCCCCTTTGATCAGTTTTGCATAAATGATTGCACCAAATATTACCAACAGTAGTATTTGACCCCAGTAGACAACAGTTGGAGTTATATGGCTTTTATACCAAAACTTAGTAGGCGTAAAAACAAGTAGTAACAGTACAATCAAAAAAATAATGGTTTTTATACCAAATAGTTCCTTAATTTTTTTCATATTTTGAAAGAATTTTGTGGTTTTTGAATTTTTTCGTATTATATCAATAAACGAAATAATGTCAAGTATTTGCGGAGGATGAGGGATTCGAACCCTCGAACGAGTTGCCCCGTTGCCACCTTTCCAAGATGGTGCACTAGACCGCTATGCGAATCCTCCTGATTGGCCTATAGGATACCCTACCCGGCCATTTCTGTCAGCGCCTTGATACGAGCCTCTACTGGTGGGTGCGTCATAAAGAGACTTGAGAGACCTTTTGCAGCCCTTCCAAAAGGATTTGAGATATACATGTGGGCCGTTGCGTTGGATGCGGTTTTCATTGGCGCCCCGTAGCTTGCGATCTTTTGAAGAGCGCTTGCGAGACCTTGCGGATAGCGAGTAAGGAGTGCCCCAGAAGCGTCCGCGAGGTATTCACGCTTGCGCGAAATGGCGAGCTGAATAAGCGTCGCAATGATTGGTGAAAGAATAATAAATACTATGCCCACAATGGCAAGTACATTACTCCCCCTGCTATCATCATCTCGCGAACGTCCTCCCAACCAGAGACTGCGTGTAAACATGTCTGCAAGGATAGAAATGAAACCAACGAGTACTGCCACCATACTCTGGAGCAGTATGTCACGATTGCCGATATGTGAGAGCTCGTGTGCGATCACGCCTTCAAGCTCTGTCCGGTCGAGCATTGCGAGGAGTCCTTGTGTGACTGCCACCGATGCATGCTTTGCATTTCGTCCTGTCGCAAATGCATTTGGCGCGCTGTCAGGGATAATATATACCTTTGGCTTTGGAAGCCCTGCGGTGATGGATAGGTTTTCGACAACGTTCTGGAGCTCTGGATACTGCGTCTCACTTGCAGGCACTGCCTTTGCCATAGAGAGCGCTATCTTGTCTGAGTTCCAGTACGAAATGATATTCATTACCACCGCAAACACTATCGCAAACGTAAGGATGCTTGGGTTTTGATAGTAATACGCAAAGAAATAGCCGATACCAATCACCACCGCCAGAAATACTGCGACCAGGAGCCACGTCTTCACCACATTTTCAGATTTGTGTGTATATATAGTTGCCATTTATCGTATATAGGATTGAATAGTATTAGTAAGTGGTGTTGCTTGAAGTTTGAAAAACTGCTGTCTATCTCTCACCCACCAGCCAACCCCTGCTGCAAGCAGCATGAGTACAACCACCCACACAAGTCTCACTTTTTTATGAGGCTTTTTTATTTTTGCGACTTTTGCATTTGGGTTTTGACCACCAACAGCCTCAAATGCCTGATCAAGGTCCTTTGCGCTCCATCCGCCTCCAAGAAAGAGCTCCTTTTCAATATCTGCGCGAGTCTTGCCGCGCTCTAGGCTGACTTTGATATACGTAATGAGTTCTTGAGTGACCATTCTTAAAACTTCACCTCTACTGGATGGCTTTCTACGCCGTTGTCGTCGATATCAAAGAAGTCTGACTTCTTGAATGCAAAGACATTTGCAATAATATTTCCAGGAAACACTTGTAGACGCGTGTTGTAGTCGCGAACGTTGCCGTTGTAAAAGCGTCGTGCAGCTTGGATTTTGTTTTCGGTATCTGAGAGCTCACGCTGTAGCTCGAGGAAGTTGGTATTGGCTTTGAGGTCTGGGTAGGCTTCAGAGACTGCAAAGAGGCTCTTGAGCGCACCTGAGAGCATATTCTCAGCCTGTGCGTGAGCTGCTGGAGTACCTGCATTCATTGCCATAGTCCGCGCCTCAGTCACCTTTTCAAACGTTCCTGACTCGTGAGCCGCGTAACCCTTTACGGTATTTACAAGATTTGGAATGAGGTCATAGCGGCGTTTGAGCTGGACTTCGATATCTGCCCATGCCTCCTGCGCGCGGTTGCGCATTGTGACAAAGCCGTTGTACGCAAGCACAAACCACAAAATAATAACACCAAGAATAATCAATATTATAGTCATAATTTCAGTATACCCCTTTGCCCTACTTTGACAAGAAGTGAATGTGGAGTACTATAAATGTAAATACAATCTATAGATATATGGATTCACTACTCTTCGCACAGAAAAAAGAAGTCCAAGGACTGGGGATAGTATTTGTTATCCTTATTCTACTTCTCTTATAAGGCCCTCGAGGCCTTTTCTTATTTTGCCTGCACAATAAGCGGTGCTTGGTCTGAAGCAAACACCCCGATACGCCCTACAAAGAGTAGCCCGACAAGTACAGCTGCCACTACAACTCCACCCGCCATATGCTTTAGATGGCGTTTTTCATATTCACGCATTGCGAGTCCTGTCAGTGCGAGAATAAGCGCAATCAGGCTTGTCTCTATGATAAATGCAATATATTCATCTGCTCGAGAAATAAGACGCTCATACCATGGAACAGACAACTTAATAGTTGTTGAAGATTCAACAGCAACAAGAGTTGGGTCAGTATTTTTTACTTCTTCGTATGATGGAGTAGATTGCACAACTGCAAGCGCAGCTGCTGATTCACCAGCAACGGTTGGTTGCACTGTTTCAGGTTTTATATCAGATACATTTATTTTTGCAGGAACGGTCTCCACAATTGCTGGCTGTGCTGTTTTTGCTGGTGCGCCAAAGAGCTCAACGATATAGGTTGTTTTTTGTCCGTTGTAGTATCCTTCGCGGGTGGCAATGCCTATTTCGGTAAAGTTCGGGCTGAGAACATTTGCACGGTGTAGTGGAGAGTTGAGCCATGCCTCTTCAACATCACTTGACTCACTAAAGTTTACTGCAAGGTTTTCACCTGCGTAGAGAAACTTGTAGTTTGCCTGCGCAAACCAATGCCACGGAGATATACCGCTTGGACTAGTGTGTGCAAAGTAATTGTTGTTGACCATATCATGTACCTTTAGGTTTGCTGCAGCCTCAAGTGCCTTGCTAGCAACAAGTGGAGGGAGTTCTTGTACTGCTCGGTCTTTGTTGGTAAGTTCAATCAGTGTTGCTGGATAAATACTTGCCATTGTATTGAGATAGCCAGTGGTATGAAGAACTTGTGAGAATAAGAAGAGCCCAGTACCAACTCCCAGTATTGCCCATAGTGCATTACTTTTCAAAATGCGTGGAACATACCCGTTACTCTCAGTTGGCGTAACATTGTCGAGAATATGCCGTGCTATACGCTTGTGTATCATGCTTATACTGTACTACACCAATAAAGAATGTAAATATACAGACCGCCATTGGGCGGTCTGTAGTGTTATTACATAAGTGTTGGAAGTGGAATATTAAGGGTTGGGCAGTTAAGTAGATTTATCCATCGTTTCGTAGTTTTATAGACATACCCAGTACCGTTTTCATTAATACCTCCCTTCGTTTCCTTCCATGGTGCAAGTACCTGATCTGCCTCTTTTACTTGGAATGCCTTGAGTGCTTCAAAGGTTTCTTTGTCGTACACACCATTTACTGTGAGCTTAATACCAAGGTACTTGTTGAGAAAGGCCTGGAGACGAATCACATCAGTATTGTCATTATTGCCACCATACTTGATATAACTGTGAAGATATTCACTACATGATGCAGGAAGCTTCTCGTTATCAGCGCTAGTTGCCGATGCACCAAGCACAACACCTTGCTGACCACCAGTTCCGATAGATCCGCTTACTCCGCGTTCTGAAGTCTTTGGTTCTGGCTGTACTACTGGTTGTGTAGCAGTCTCTTGTTGGGTATCTGTCTGTCCAAGTACATCGCTACACTTCTCATTTACCACGATAACATATGCGTCATTTGTAAGATCGTTGATAGTTGCCGCATTGGTAACAAGGGTTGCAGTTTCAGCATTTTCAAGACTATCTCCTACTCGGTATCCAACGAGACGGTAGTATGCTGGCCCTGCTTGACATGCTGCACCAATAGGAAATACTCCCCCTGCTTCATGCCCTGGCTTATCATTTGTTTGCTCATACGTTGTATACCAGGAATGCGGTAGCATTTTTGCGGTGATGCTTCCAAACTGATCTGGCGCACCACCATTGTGGTTGCCAAGCTTATAGTAACCCTCTTTCACGTCCTTGCCCGGCTCCTCCCATGTTGAATACATTGGAAATGCGATTGCTGGGGATTCGGTAACCAGTGTTTCAGACTGATCTCTTACAGATCGAACGTATTTATAGACATGCACCTGTGGGCCTGGGGTTAGAGATTCTACTGGCCGCTCTTGACGATTGTATACGACACAGTTTGAATTAAATACAAGATCTCCTTCGCTATTGAGCTGTGCCTCGATATATGTTACATCCATGTTATCAATAGCTGGGTCGGTATCTACCTGACAAAAGAGTCCAAGCACTGCAGAGTTTGGGAGTTTTTTATTATCTGCCCCAACCTTCACGATCGTGTATCGATAGTGACGTGAGAGACTGTCATTGTATGACACTCCATCACTATTGGTAAGTACGAATGGAGTTTGTACATCTCCAGTAGCACTTCCTACATATGGACCATCAAGATCTGGGTCTGGTGAACCACCAAGTCCTTCTGGGTCTGGTTCATAACTATCGGTTTCTGGATTGTAGATATCAGGTCGGTAGCCATCAATATCCTGGGTATAGCCATACCGAGCGTCCGGTTCAGGCACACACCCTGCTGGAATAGTCTTCCCATAACCGTTATCAGTACGATTTACGATAGTAGATCCAGGACAAACATAGCTATAGATAGTAATTGATCCGTTAACAGGGCCACCAGAAGGAACATTTGCACAGTTTTCTGCAGCAAGATCAAGCTTATACATAAGTCCTGCCGGATTGGTTTCAGTTGTACCGCCGTCCATTGCAAAATTCTTTACGAGAATCTGAAGAGTATTGTATCCATTATGGATATAGCTCGAAATATCAATGCCAGTTGTATATGCGCTATTTGAAGCTAAATAAGCAGTCTCAAGGGCAAGATTATCTACAACTGTCTTTCCGTTAACTATTACCTTATAGCCATTATCTGCAGCAATGTGAAGCATCGCTGTTGTAACTTCATCTACAGTGAATCCTTTTTTGAAAGTTTGGGTTTCATCAGTTGTAGGGTGTTGAACTGTCTTATTTGACCAAATCCATTTAGCATCACCAAGCACAGATGCCCAATTTGGATGCGTAGTCGCAACTTCTACCGCAAGAGTTCCTGATTCTTCTACTAAATCCTTTGTATCGCTTACTACTGAGCACTGCGTAAGCACTGGTGACGGATGGTCGACAGGTTGGTCTGGGTTTCCCTCAGTATGCCAATTAAAAGACATTCTATAATCCATACCGCCTTCGCCATTTTCATCTGCCTCTTTAAATTTGCGAGCTTCAGCTGTGCCTTGCATACTACCGTCTTCATTTCGTGTTCCGTAAAACTTTACAGTATAGTATGCCTGCTCCGCATCAATAGTGTCATCATATTTGATACTGAAGCTTACATCAGTCGCAGTAATAGTACCGCCCGTAATGGTCCAGTCCTGATTTGATGCAGACTTGCCTGTACCCTCAACAGCACCAGTAGTAGCATCGTGACTCGTAATGGTCATCGAGTGGTGAAGGTTTTTGCAGTAGTCTCCTATATCTTCTGTTGGTCCAGTACAGTCAAGGACCAGTGTGTACGCTCCCGCAATGGTCGGCTCAACTGCATTGGCAGTTGTAGCGAGCGGCGCTGCAAACTGAAACAGAAATACAGCAATAGTCGCGATACCGGTACACTTCTTGAGGAAGGTCGCTCGCCCAAAAATAAATGATTTCATACGCGTCTCTCGTTTATTATGATAAATGCGTAAGCAACAAAACCCGCTATTCACGTGTAGCTGGCTTTATTATTTACACCCTTACACTACCTCTACACCCCTTGTTCTGTCAAGAACAATACGCAGGATTACTTTTTCTTTTGTTGCTGGGCAAAAAGTACGAGGAGCGGGCTTGCAAGGAAGATAGAGGAGTATGTTCCAAAAAACATACCTATTGCAAGTACTATAGCAAAGAGTTGTGTACTCTTGGGACCTACGATGGCAAGTGTTACCACCATGACGAGCACCATGAGTGAGGTGTTGATAGAGCGGACAAATGTCTCACTGAGCGACTCACCCACAAGCTGTGGAAATGGCACGCTGCCGCGGCTACTGCCGAGGTGTTCACGAATACGGTCAAACACAACTATAGTATCAGCAATAGAGAGCGCGAGTGTGGTAAGAAGCGCTACCACAAAGAGCGTGTCGAGTTCTGCCCCATAAAAGTGTCCGAGGAGCGCAAATGCTCCAAGCGGAATCGCGATGTCGTGAACAAGCGCAATAATCACCGCAAAACCATATTTCCAAGATGATACTGGACGAGAAACCTTGCGAAATGCGTACGCTACAAACAAAATGATTGCAATAAGCACGAGAATGACTGATAAAACAGCCTTGTGTTTAAGCTCCGCACCTACAGATGGTCCAATAGTGGTGAAGCCTTCTTCTTTTACCTGTGTATTGCTACCAAGCGCTGCAATAACTTCATTTTTCTCTGCCTCAGTGAGTGTATGGGTCTTGATAATCACACCCTTATCACCTGTTGGTTGTACAACTGCATCAGCTATTCCAGCACTACCTACTTCTTCTACTATGGATGCAGTCATTGGGCGCTCACCAGTATAGGAAACCTGAATTTGTGATCCTCCTTTAAAATCTATGCCCAGTGGAAGTCCAAATACTGCAACCGAAACAATAGAAAGGAGCACAAAAAGTGCTGAGAGACTGATAAAGAATTTTTTATACGTGATGACAAACATATTATTTGGTGCTAAATCCGCTACTAAACAAGAACCGTCCGACTTTGGTGTGTGAAAGGGTTGGCAGTGACTGCAAAAAGAGTTTTGTTATCGATATCGCAGAGAGAAGTGATACAAGTACTCCGAGTCCAAACGTAAGCGCAAATCCTTTGATGAGTGAAGTCCCAAACCAGAACAAAATGATAGAGATGATAATACTTGCAGTATTTGCATCTCGAATAGAGAGCCATGCACGCTCAAAGCCTAGGGTGAGTGCATCAGTTGTTGATTTACCTCGCGCTCGCTCCTCACGAAACCGTTCAAAAATAAGGATATTTGCGTCAACCGCCATACCAATAGAAATGATAAATCCAGCAATACCTGCAGCGGTGATAGTGACAGGGATGAATTTATACAAGAGGAGTGTAATAATCACGTACAGTGAGAGCGCAAGCACTGCCACTACTCCAGGAAGTCGGTACCAGAGCATCAAAAACAGTGCAATGATGATAAATCCTATCATGGCAGCACGCACACCCGCGTGTATTGCTTCAGCCCCGAGCGTTGCTCCGACTGTTTGGGTCGAGATGAGCGAGATAGGTACAGGAAGCGCGCCAGAGTTGAGACGCCCTGCGAGGGTCTTTGCTTCTTCTGGAGTGAACGTACCTGTGATCTGGGCTGTGCCACCAGAGATAGCTTCGCGAACCACAGGAGCTGAAATAATAGAACCATCGAGATAGATAGCTATGACTTTGCCAACATTTTCTCCAGTGATTTTCTCAAAGAGTTTTGCACCTTCATCGTTAAACTGAAGTGATACTTCTGGCGTGCCAGTATTTGGGGCGAAGGTAACCTGAGCGTGTTTTAGATATTTTCCATCGAGCCCTGTTGGGATGAATGAATCTGATTCATTGAGGTTGAGAGTACCATTTGCATCAACATTGCCTGCACCAAGTGTTGGGTCACCTTGCACTTTGAACTCCAGAAACGGTGTCTGTCCAATAGTCTGTATCGCAGCCTCAATGTCAGTCACTCCTGGAAGCTCAACAGAGAGCCGTTCTTCTTTCTCACCACCGAGCGTGCTCGTCTGCACTTGTATAACCGGCTCTGCTACACCAAACGCATTGATACGGCGCTCGATCACATCGCGAAGCGCATCCATTGATTGATTTACCTCGGCACTTGGTACCTTGCTCACATCTGCCTTGTAAAGGAGATAACTTCCACCTGAGAGATCGAGCCCGAGGTGAAATGGATGCCTTGCTACTGGATCAGTGTGCCCTGGAGTAATAGATCGAAAGAGCAAAAATCCAAGCCCTGCTCCCACTAAAATAATAATTCCTGCAATAATTCTTCGTTGTATCATAAATATAGGGTTAGTCTGCGCATTCTAACGCGTTTTGCCCGCTCCGGCAACGTCATTGACTATATCGCTATGCATGTTGCAAAACGCAATATGAAGGAGTGCAGAAATAGCAAAGCCGAGCATCCCTCCTACAAACACATCCTTCGGATAATGCACTCCGATAAATACGCGAGAGATAGAGACAGCGACCGCAAATATCGCAAGGAGCTTCCCAGTCCGTTTGTGGTGCAGGTAGACGAGGGTCGCAATACCCACCATGAGCGCAGCATGCATCGAGGGAAATGAGTACCCAGCTTCGAGTGGCGAAAGACTGCGCACATCACCTAGCGCTAGAAATGGTCGAGGTATGTGAGTCACGACCTTTACCGCGCTTACCAACACATATACCCCTCCAACAACAAATAGATACTCAAGAGCGTGCCGTATCGCTCGAAGCTCTGCTCCAACACTTCGCGCCTTAAGAGGCAGCCACACCACCATCCACAGCGTTACCGCAAGTCCAACAACAAGTGTCGCGTACGTCGTTACAAAAAGCATGACTGCATCAAGCGGTCCGTACACCTCGGCTGCGCCGTTGAGAAAATAAAATACGAGTACGTTGAGATTATGCATAGCCAAAAAATTCATTGTTCATGTCGTCAGGATGACTTGCTCGCTCATACCGAGCCATGGAGAGTATGATACCAAGTCCAATACTCTCTCCGAGCAAATGTGAGCCGCCATAACTCATAAACGGAAGCGGAATACCGGTGACCGGCATGATCCCGATATTCATCCCGATATTTACAATGACATGACTAAAGATACAGATCGCATACCCCGCACAAAACAGTGTCTCAAAGTTGGATGCGCCGCGCCGCGCATGCAAAAGTATCCGCCACACAAATACGCAAAAACTCGCAATGACAATAAGTGCCCCAAACAGTCCCCACTCTTCGGCAAACGCCGCAAAGATAAAGTCTGTTTGATACTCAGGCAGATAATTGAGGCGACTCTGCGTGCCGTATCCAAACCCTTTTCCCAGTATTCCCCCTGATCCCACAGCAATCACTGACTGGTAGGCATTGTAGCCGCTGCCGCGTATATCAGACGTCGGGTTGATAAAGGTTTCAATGCGTGCCTTTTGGTACGGCTTAAACAGCGCAAACCACGCTACTAAAAAGGTAACAAGTGCTGCCCCAAACACGAGCAAAATATGTCTCTTTTTAATACCCGCAACAAGCGCCATACCGAGCCAGATAGCCGCGACGACCATTGCAGACCCAAAGTCAGGCTGGAGCATGATGAGTCCTATCGGAATAAGCGCGTAGAGCGCTGACACAAAGAGGTGCTTCAGGCGTGCTATCTCGACATGGCGCCTTGCAAAGTATTTGGCAAGCACTGCTATCACGACCAGCTTGACGATATCGGTGGGTTGAAATGAAAAACTTCCAAAACTAAACCAGCTTTGCGCCCCCTTCACTGTTTTTCCCACAATCAGTACAAGGACTAACAGTCCGAGTGCCCCCATATACAAGAGCGAAATATATCGAGAATCCCGAAAAAAGCGCATATCAATACGTGCAATTATAAACATAAGCGCGAGCGCAACCCCTACCCACAAAAGCTGATGGTTGAAAAATGATCTATCTCCCCCAAAGCTCGTCATTGTCGCAATACTTCCGAGAAGGAGCGGAATAATAGAACCAACAAGCACCCAGTCTATCCCTCGCGTACTATTATGAAATGCCTTCATCATAGCTTTGTCGCCGTAAAGGGATTAAAGCGCGGCACTATCTCGATACGCGCAACACCAGTCGGCATGACAAATGGCCACGTAAAGACAAGAGTTGCAGAACTCTCACCCGACAGTGAGGCGAGCTTTGAGCTTGAGACAGTGATAGCGTTGTCGTCTTTGTCATAGAGTATTGCGACTACGTCCATGTCTTTAAAGGAATAGCGAGAAGTGTTTTCTATTGTCGCAGTGAGGCGCGTGCTTTTCTCAAGCGGCTCAAGGAGTGTCTGGTCGGTCTTAATGACGACCTGTGAGAACTCCACCGGGATCTTCTCCCATGGAAGTGGTGGTGTGATACTAAAGCGCACAAGTGCTGGCGCAACATTTCCTGTTTGGATCAGTGTCTCGATGACTGCGGTGCGTCCCATCGGACCGAGATACGTCGAGCCAGTGCGCTCACCAATGAGCGTGTTGTTATCATCATATATTTTAAACGTGTAGTTCATCCTTCGTGCTGCCGCAGCTGGGTAGCTATGCTCGATGTATGCGACAGCATGCACAACGCCGGGACGGATAGTAAATGCGCGCGTCCAGCGAACTTTGGGGTCTGCAAGTTCGTTTTGACAATAAAATGTGCATGGTCCACCACAGTCGACTCCGACTTCGCCTTGGTTTTGCTTGCGGTCGTAGCAGGTCGGCGCTTCCTTGGTTGCCTGGCGCACAACAAGCGACAAAAGCCCTGCAAGCACGAGTAGTACCCCCATCACATATGCCAATTTCCGCCTCTGCGCCCAATTCATGGAGGTAGTATAGCAAAAAACCACCTTTGCGGGTGATTTATTGTTTATCTTACTTCGTCAATTACCGCTTGAACTTTATCTTTTACTTCTTGCAGATTTTTTTCAAATTCTGAAGCAGTATTTTCTTTTATAGGATCAATAGAATATAAGCCTTTTGATTCGTTATATATGACTGTTTCTGAATCTGATTCATTATCTTTCATTAGAGAGCAATTATCTTCCCCATTTGATCCGTAATTAAAATGATCGGGTCCGCTTTTGAAGGAAAAAGTTTTCACATCACCAGTTCCAATTGAAACACCTTTGTAGTCATACACACGATGATTTCCCATATCTGGCTTAAATCCGTAGACTGAAAAATCAACTTCTTTTGTTGAAGCATCTTTTAAGACTTGATTCTCTAATACACTCAAAAGACTATCAATGGAATGATGGAGTTTATTGACATTTTCGACACCCTCACTAGAAAGCTCAACTTTTTTTGCATCACCTAGTATGGTGGACATCTCTTCGGTTGTACTTTGCGCAAATGTTTCTTGGGCAAGAAACACAGAGCCCGCGAGCATTGCGACAGTCTGAAGCTTTTTTAATTTTTGTTTTAGACTTTCTAGTAAGCCACTATTCTCCCCTGAGTTCATTTTTTCCATCATATTCATATACCGAGATTATACATTTTCTGCGTTGTTTTAGCAAAACAAAAAACCACCCTTGCGGATGGATTTTTGTATCTCCGGAGGATTACCCTCCATATTATTGCTTGATAAAAAGATCTTTGACTACTTTTCTTGGAAGTAAGATTTGGGGGAATTATGGCAGCCACCATGGGTACAAAACCCACCCCCAAACGAGGCATGTTCCCGGACCAGCCTCGGTCACTATTTGATTATTCGCAGGTACCATGACATTTCCACAAGTCTCGCCCCCAGATGTTGTAAACGTACCGACGATAGCCCAATAGCCATACAGTGCTGCAATATTGATGTAGGGAGCTCTTCCTGCTTCTTGAGCCTTTTGAAGATTTGCCTTGAAAGATGCTGGGTCTTTTGAAATTGATTGGAGTTTGGTAGTGATAGTTGGAATTTGAGCAATGAATGCATCTAGGGCAAGGGTATCATTTGACACTACTGGTACGACCGTCGTGCCTTGAGTAAATCTTTTGTTAGTCAAAGGAGTTGCTGCAGCGGTCTGTACAGTGCCATCAGGATGATAGTTGCGTATCAATACCGCTCCACACAAAATAACAATTGCGATTAATCCCCATATAATATATTTCATACCAAAATAGTACCCCCCCCCGACACTTCGTGTCAACGACTTAACTTTTTACATCAATTTGCTAACATGTACTCATTGCGACGAAAGAGGTTCCGAACGGCTAGCTACCTAAGGAGGCTTTTTCTTTTGCTCAATTTTATTCCGCACATCAGTCCCATCTAGGGCATCAAAATACGTTGCGCCTATTTTCTTGTACAGCGAAGACGCCCTACTTCTATCAGGAAACAGTATTTTCTCAAACTTATTTTCCTCAATTAGAAAATCAACCAGTAATTTATAATCTCCATCTCCTGATAGTAAAATAATCATAGTATCTCCTTTAATGCGCGTGGTCAACCTAAGCAAAAAACCACCCTCTCGGGTGATCGTTTGATGTTTTTTGAAAATGTATTCAAGCGCACAGTCCTGGCAGCTACCTACTTTCCCCACAAGGAGTATCATCGGTTCTACAGGGCTTAACTTCTCTGTTCGGAATGGGAAGAGGTGTGACCCCTGCGACAAACCACCAAGACAGTGCGCTCGAATTATTTTTTCTTTTCTTATTTATGATTTCCAGATTTCCTAATAGGAGTCGGGCAATTAGTACACCTCAGCTGAGCGCATTACTACGCGTACACTTGGTGCCTATCAACGTAATCATCTCTTACGGCCCTTGACGATACCTCATCTTAGAACTGGCTTCCCTCTTAGATGCTTTCAGAGGTTATCCATTCCGAACATAGCTACCGGGCGGTCCAGTTGGCACTAGAGCCCGTACACCAGAGGTTCGTTCACTCCGGTCCTCTCGTACTAGGAGCGAATTTCTTCAAGTATCAACGCCTGCAGTAGATAGGAGACCAACCTGTCTTACGCTTCTTATTCACACATTACTGTATGGAATGGACTATATCTTGCACTTCATGAGTGCCTCAACGTAGTTGTAGTCTCTACGGGCCCTTACGGTTCCCTCGGTGTTAACCCATAAGGCCTTCACCGATATTAGTTGAGCATACTTCATATGTCTCCATATGAAGCCGCCGTAACTGATTGGTTTCTTTTATTACTATCTTTCTCTCATGTACTCTTTGCAGAAGAGAACACGAGCTTTAACCTTATTAGACGAAAAGACTAAAACATATTTTATATGTGAATGTTTTTATAAAAAACATTTCAAAAAATTTCCTCAAGGATTCAGACGGTGAGTCAGTCAAAAGAGACTTGAACTCATGAGTATCACGCAAACAAGAGTCGTATCCCTTCGTTCCGTACACTTCATGGTAGTACTTTTCACTTCCTCACGGTCTGAACCCAGCTCGCGTACCTTTTTAATTGGCGAACAGCCAAACCTTTGGGACCTTCTCCAGCCCCAGGATAAGGTGAGCCGACATCGAGGTGCCGAACTCCGCCGTCGCTATGGACGCTTAGGCGGAACTAGCCTGTTATCCCTAGAGTAGCTTCTATCCGTTAATCTTCAACCGCATCTAATGCGAATTGTCGGTTCACTATGTTCTGCTTTCGCACCTGCTCGGGATGTCCCCCTTACAGTCAAGCAGGCTTATGCCATTGCACTATCGGCACGGTTTCCATTCGCGCCTAGCCTACCTTTGAACTCCTCCGTTACTTTTTGGGAGGATACCGCCCCAGTAAAACTACCCACCAGGCACTGTTCCAGCTCGTTTTTGCCGCGCTGGTTAGGACATGCCCACGTACAAAGAAGTATTTCACTGACGACTCCACGCGGCCCGAAAGCGGCGCTTCAAAGTCTCCTTCCTATGCTACGTAGTACTAGAACATGCCCAATACCAAGTTGTAGTAAAGCTTCTAGGGTCTTTTCGTCTAACTGCAGGTAACCGGCATCTTCACCGGTACTGTATTTTCACCGAGCAAATCCCCGAGACAGTTTCCCAGTCATTACACCATTCGTGCGCGTCGGAACTTACCCGACAAGGAATTTCGCTCAACTATTCCTCTCAGTTGGACTCTCTCTTATTCCTCCTTTTACAAGGGTCGGAACTGTGACGTTGGTCTCTCGTTAATCACAATGGACTATTCATAGATTACGCTATGAAAGGTAGCTTGAAATGTAATGATTATTCTTTTAAATTGTTTATCGTTTTCTATAGACAGTCCTAGTCCGTTTTGCATTCCAACGAGGTTGAAATGCAAAACCTTAGGACCGTTATAGTTACGGCCGACATTCACCAGGGCTTACAACAGCCAGCTTGATATAATCGCACCACCGTTGGTTAACCTTCTGGCATTGGTCAGGTGTCACCCCCTATACATCCTCTTACGAGTTCGCAGGGAGCTGTGTTTTTGATAAACAGTTGCCAGGAATACTTTCGCTGCGGCCGACATTGCTGCCGGCAAGCCTTATCCCGAAGTTACGGCTGCTTTTTTGCCGAGTTCCTTGGGGATCCCTCACTCGTTCGCCTTGGTCTACTCGACCTGACTACCTGTGTCGGTTTACGGTACGGGTTCTACTGTACTAATCTTAGAAGCTTTTCTCGGAAGCGTGCTCACATATCTTCGCTAAGCCGTAGCTTCGCACGAGCCATAGTTGACAGTATTGTAAGACGGATTTACCTATCCTACCTGCGCTCTATGTCTACCTCAATCCAATAAGAGGCATATGTTACTACCCTTCGTCCCTCCATCGAATACAATAGAAGTGTGGGAATATTAACCCACTGTCCATCGGTTGCGGCTCTCGCCATCACCTTAGGCCCCGACTAACCCTGGGACGATAACCGTTACCCAGGAAACCTTAGTCTTTCGGCGGCCGGGTTTCTCACCCGACTTGCGGTTACTTGTGCCAACATTCTTACTTCCACACGCTCCAGCATGGCTCACGCCTTTGCCTTCACAGCAAGAGTGGAATACTCTCCTACCGCTTATAGATTTCATAAAAAAAGGAATTAGATTGGCAGAGAAAGAAGTGGAGCCAATCTGGTATCCAATCTTTCTCACGCCAAAATTTTCTTTCCTTTATGAAATCTACAAGCCCTCAAATTCGGTACTGCACTTAACCCCGATTATCTGCGGCGCAAGATCTCTCGATGAGTGAGCTGTTACGCTTTCTTTAAAAGATGGCTGCTTCTAAGCCAACTTCCTCATTGTCAGAGAAATCTCACATCCTTATGATGTACTGAGTGCAGATTTAGGGACCTTATTTAGAGATCTGGGCTGTTTCCCTTTTGTCTGACGGAGCTTAGCCCCCGTAGACTAACTGCCACGTTCTTAACCTTTGGTATTCGGAGTTTGATAAGTGTCGCGAGATTGCTCCCTGTCGAAACTTTCCAGTGCTCTACCCCCAAAGGGAACACGTGACGCTAACCCTAAAGCTATTTCGGAGAGAACCAGCTATTACCAGGTTCGATTAGCTTTTCACTCCAATCCACAAGTCATCCGAAAACGTTGTACGATTTACCGGTTCGGGCCTCCATCTGTCTTTCGACAAACTTCACCCTGCTCATGGATAGCTCACCTGGCTTCGGGTCTAATCTGTACGACCAATTGCGCGCTATTCACACTTGGTTTCCCTACGGCTCCGGTGCTTTACACCTTAGCCAAGCCGCACAGATTAACTCGTTGGCTCATTCTTCAATAGGCACGCCGTGACGGATATAAATACCCGCTCCGACTCCTTGTAAGCATATGGTTTCAGTACTATTTCACCCTCCTTTCGGAGTACTTTTCACCTTTCCCTCACGGTACTAGTTCACTATCGGTCTCTACAATGTATTTAGCCTTACCAGTTAGTTCTGGCGGATTCCTCCCGGCTATTCGTGTCCGGAAGTACTCAAGAACAAAAGCAAAAGAGATATATGCATTTCGACTACGGGGCTATCACCCACTATGGCGTTGGTTTCCAACAACTTCTTCTATACATACATTTTGTAACTCTTCTCAATAAATTGACGCTTTTGCCTTACAACCCCGGTGCATCATGGAGACAACAAATAAATTTATTGTCTCCATGATGCACCGGTTTGGGCTTGTCCCTTTTCGCTCGCCGCTACTTAGGGAATGTCGTTATATACATAACATTTTTTTCTTTTCCTCCAGGTACTGAGATGTTTCACTTCCCTGGGTGCGCTCCCCGACCACTTATGTGTCGGGATAATAGAGGTTTACTCTATTGGGTTTCCCCATTCAGAAATCTCCGGATCAAAGGTTTGTAGGCACCTCCCCGAAGCGTATCGCCGCCTCCCGCGTCTTTCATCGCCATGTAGAACCTAGGCATCCACCATATGCTCTTGATTTCCTATTAGGAAATCTAGAAATCATGCCCGCCAGAGCTCTCTCCGAGAATCAGGCGGGTTCGTACCAGACTTCGCTCGACCGCTCGAGCTGATCCAGTACTACTGTCTCCTCTCCTGCAGTTATTTGAAGATAACCAGAGGGACAGGATTGTGTTGTTAAACAACGAACATATGATTGGTTTTTTGACGAAAAAACCGCCTCTCGGGCGGCCGTCCAAAAGCAAGGGCAGCCGCCGTTACGATTGGTTTTTCGTAGAAAACTTCATAAGTGGAAAGAGTATAGACGATGACCTACAGAGTGTCAAGCATATATGTGTATATCCCGACCCCTAGCAAAAAGCCCCGTTTATCGGGGCTTTGTCATGCATTAGAATGGTGCAAATAGGTAGTAATTTTTTATTTCTGGCTCTTCTGGTGGACATTTTCCACTTGCGTTAAAGGATAGCCACATCCACCCTTTTTTATCTGCATCCCAATAGAACATATTGGCAACACCTGAAATTTCTATACACATGAGGTCCCCCGCCACTGGGTTTTCATGTGTCCCAAAACCTGGCCCACTCATTGCTCGAGTGAATGCGGATGGATCTTTTTGTATAGCCTGATACCCAGCAATCGTTTGCGAGAGTTTTTTAGCAAAAGCATATGGATCTGCTATCACGGCCTTTGCAGCAGCATTTTGCGTTTCGATACTTTTAAGAAATGAATCCACCGCAACGGCTGTAGACGTAGCATTTCCTACATCAAGAGCAGGACATAGCTTTTGTCCTGTAGGAAGTATCGTCTTGTTAGTTTTCGCCCATCCATCTTTTGTCGGAGTGTAATATGTACATGAATTGTCGTTCTGACTTATAATTGTTGCTGAGTCAGGGATACTAAGTTTTAGACCTGTTACTGTAGAATGATTTATAACAGTCATAACTAATTGAGCAATAGTAGTACAGAGATTTGGTCCACTAAGAGGATAGTACGTTACAGTGGTATTAAAAGCTGAAGTTCCTCGAGTAACTTCACACTGATCACCTACAATTCTTACTCTGATATATTGTTCTGCACCTTTACTAGAAGAAGTAGTGTCTAATTTTGCTTCACCCTGGACAGCAGATACATTTGCCTGAAGCGATGCGAGCTGCTTTTGAGTGCTACTGATTGCAAGGGTGTGTACGATAGTGAGTCCGACAACAAACCCGCAAGTGTTCCGAGTAATGCTTTTTTCATAAAAAATTAATTATTAGTAATTGGTACTACTAGTATCCCACGCACATCCCCAGTTCGCAATAAAAAACCCCGCCGGAGCGGGATTTTTTAAAACAATATCTATTCGTGACGACGACTAGACATATCGTCTGAGAGACGAGCGAGCCATCGTCCCGCAACATCCTTTCCACCAAGACCAAATGCAAGTCCGAATGCGAGCGAAATCATCACTACAAGTCCAGTAAAGAGGATCTGGCCAAAGTAGCCAAAGATGCCGAGCTTGTCGAGTGCAGTCACTACTGCAAGGATCCAGATAGCGTAGTACGCGATAGATCCAAGCATTTTCGCTGAGCGAACGTTTGCTACAGCAGCGCTTCCTGTGATGAGCTTGCGAACAAAGTCTGCAAGCACAGTACCTGCAACAAGTACGAGCGCTGCAATGATAACCTGCGGGATGTACGCGAGTACTTGCTGAAGGAATACGGTTACTTGATCTAGGTGCAAGATGTTGAGTGATGCAACCAAGAACACAATAATGATAAACCACTTTACAAGCCAGCCTATAACTCCACCGATATGGATTTTCCATCCTGCACGAGCAAGTGCTTCATCCACACCAGTGTTACGAAATGCACGGTCAAGCTTGAGTGCGTCGATTCCCATCATGACAAGCTTGCCAAGGGTTGCCGCGACAATCCATCCGATAATGAAAATAACGATTGCCAAAAGTATTCGAGGGAACAGCTCGATAAAGCCGTACCACAAGCCCTGAAGCGAGAGCAAAAATACCTGGCTCCATGATTGTATAAGCATAATATTGAATGTAACGCGATAGCGTTAGGGTTTCCTTGTAATCGCAACTGCACGTACCCACAGCACAGTATGCCTATAGTATAGCACTAGCGCTCCTTAGAAGGGAGTGTGAACATCGCAAACTCCTTTGAGGCAATGAGCGGCTCGTGCGGGTAGTCAAAGACATCCCGCAAAAGCTTGTCATACATAGACACGCGGTACTTAAAATCGGCAGTCTCAAAGACAGCGTAGGATAACTCCTTGCCAAGCTCACTTTCAAGGACTGAAATAGTCTTTTGGATAACATTTTTCTTGAGATTGTCCCCTACAAGCAGCAGATCGAGACGACTTTCGCTGTTTTGAATAAATATCCCTGACACGACAAGTAGTTGGATGCGCCCTGCTGGACGAAAGCGCTTTGCGAGCTCTTCATGCTTTACAAACTCTCCTTCTACAAGCAGTTGGCGGAGTTCATTGATGTACGGAAAAGATTCGACGAGAAACCACCCTTGGATGCGCTTTTTAGTCACTTTCCCCGTGCGACCATTGGTGATTTCTTTAGTAAAGGCCTTTTTGTGGATAAAGTCCATGCCAGCAAGCTGTGTGAGTGCGCGACGTGCATGCCCTGACGAAATACGGCACCGATCGACCACGTCGGATGATTCGAATCCTTCGCTCGGATTGAGCAAAAAGAGACGCATGATTTTAACGCGCGGAATACCTCCGAGCAGTTTTGCTAAAATTTCCATATCTTTTCCACTGAGAACGTATGCAAAGTATACGGCTTCTTTCCCCTTGCGTACAAGCTACTTTTGGGTTGGAACAATAAAAAAGCCTCCCAAAAATGGGAGGCTCATAAAAAAGAATTTGTATTAGCCCTATGGCTTTTCCACACGGGTACCAGCCGGACTTCCTTCAAATAACAAATGGGATGGCTCGCAGGTAAAAGAAACGGTAGCACAATCAATACGGGCAGAAAAAGTTGAATTCTTCATGTGTATTGCACTCAACTGAACATAACTCGTTTCATCTCCATCACCTGTATACGGCACGAGTGCTTCACCACGAAACTCTTCTATACCATTTACTATTTCGTAGAGTTTCAGTTTTGGTCTACGTGTCGTATCGTTACTGTTGTAACGTGTCGGATTTTTGTAGGTGAACTGAAAATCATACACATACTCGCCGGTTGGAATCTGTACAAGAAACGCAACCACACCACCCACTACGGTAGGATTTGGCGGGCAAATCTGAAAAACAGTAGGTCCGCCACAGGTAGTGTTACCGTATTGTCCATACCCGTAAATCTTTAGTACATAATATTGATTGGCTGTACTAAAGGGTAATACTATCTGGCCAGTACCGCTACCTGTTGTTGGTGCTGCAACCGAACCAAGGAATACTTCTGTAATATCATTCCCAATCTTTACTACCTCATAGATCCGGAACTGCGCATTGGGCGCATTTGGATTTTTGTAGGTGATACTAAGGTTGTTTTGCCAGGGATCATTGTTAGGGTTTGATATGTCATTTGATGCAAACATCGTCGTACTATCGATGGCGATAATAGTCGGATTGTCTGCACAGGGATGTTCCTGTGTACAGGAATACAATACAATACTTACGAGGAGCGTCAGTAACGCGAGCAATTTTTTCATGTTAATGAAGTTTTTATTAAAGAAGGATTTGTTAGAATTCTGATTGTATTATATACCAAAATACTGTTTTTGTCAATGTGCCTGTGGAAAACCAAAAAACACCCGTATTTCAGGGTGTTTTTTGGTGGTAAAGCTTATTTGAGTTCTACCTTTCCGCCTGCTTCCTCAATTTGCTTCTTGAGGGCTTCTGCTTCTTCTTTCTTCATGCCGTCCTTGAGGGTTGCTGGAGCACCGTCTACGAGGTCCTTTGCTTCCTTAAGACCAAGTCCAAGTGCTTCCTTTACTACCTTCATCACTGCAATCTTCTGCTCTCCTGCATCTGCAAGTACTACAGAAAATGCGTCCTTTTCTTCGGCACCACCTGCTGCTCCCACACCAGCTGCTGGAGCTGCTGCGACTGCTGCTGCAGATACGCCAAACTTTTCTTCGATCGCCTTTACGAGATCGTTGAGTTCAATCACTGATGCTCCTTCGAGCTCGGTGAGAAATGAATCAAATTTTGCCATATATGTAATCTATCTACGTTAATAATTATGCGTTCTATTATTTCTGCTTTGCTACTTCGTTTACGGCGATTGCCAAGCGCTGCATTGGACTCTTGAGGAGGAATGCAATCTGTGCAAGGAGCACTTCGCGAGGAGGAATCGTTGCAAGAGAGAGCATCATAGCCTGGTCCTTGTATACACCCTCAAAGATACCGCCGACGAGCGACACTTGATCTTTGTGAGTCTTTTGAAATTCGTACACACCTCGTGCCGGCGCGAGTGCGTCGGTACTTGCTGCTACTGCAATTTCTCCTTCAAGAGCTGGAAGTTCGCCTTCGATGCCCATATCTGCAAGCACGCGCTTGATGAGGGTCTTTTTTCCTACTTTATAGGAGACACCTTCAGCGCGGAGTTTGCGGCGGAGCTCGATAGCTTCTTTTACCGTAAGTCCCTTGAATTGTACAAAGGCAACAGACTGCGCGTCTTTGAGCATGTCAGTAAACGCAGCAACAATTGATTGCTTTTTGTCTTTTGTAATTGCCATACGATTTGTAAGTGAACAATATAAATACCGCTCAAAAGCGGGTGTAGTCTCGGAGTCTTCGACCTCGGCAGGATATTAAGACTCTTTCGAGCCACCCACTGTCTTTGATCTACACAAGGGATACTATAGCAGGTTTTTGTGTATGGTCAACTAAGTATATTGACAATATATAATAAATATTGTAATTTCCTTTTAACTAAAACTTTGTCATTTGGAAAAAGAATACATAGCCCTATATGCGGGCGACTCAGAAAAAAATGGTACAGAATGCGGACCTGAGACAAAACGGCGCTGTGCTCGATTCATTAAGTACGCACTCAAGCACCCTGATAAAGAAATTATTCTTTTACTAGGGGCAGGTATTCGAACTGATATACCAGCAAACCCAATGCTTAAACATGTCATGAGAGCACATCTCGAGTTTGAGTTTCGTCGTCATGGTATTTTGAATGTTCAAATTGTACTTGCGAAAAGAGATGCATGGCGCACACTGTTTGAAACCATGGCCATAGTAGAAGAGCTGCGAAACTTTGGCGCAACTCAGGTTACCGTTATCACCTCATGGTTACATATGCTTCGGGTCTCTCAGATATGGAAACTCGTTGCACCAGAGTACCAGATAAAAAAGGTACGATCATTTACGCTTCCAAGCATTCAATCACTCGCCTGGGAATTAGGTGGCTGGGTAAAGTTATTAAATGAATCTAAGGCATTCAAATCCCGTTTTGTATAAATATACATGCGGGATTTTTACTTCCCTCCCCATCTCCACTTTGCCTTCTCGCCTTTTGCGGCACAGATACTGATGAGAAATATAGTGAGCACGACTACTTGTACTAAAAACCCCACCGGTACCGTATCTTGATGCTCAAATGAAGGGTTGAATGTATACACAGAGCCAAGTAGCCCCACAACGTAGAGCGCTATAATCGCCCATCCCTGCCAGGTCACCGGGTACCAGCCATACCCATAGCGCTTTGCACGAAACCAAAGTGTTTTATTTTCCATACCTATAGTATACAAAAACTCCCCGCTATTGGGGAGTTTTGTGTACTATTTTGCTTCAGTAACTGTGATCGTTGCCACGTCGGCTCCATTACAAGAGAGCTTCATCTCGCCCCCTGACTTGAGTGAGTAGGTGAAGTAGTGATACCCGTCGAGTGTCTCTGACCGGTCACCGAGTGCGAGGGTCTGCGCTTGGCTACTATTGTTACCAATGAGAATGCGCGTATTTGCTCCTACAGTGAGAGCGTTTGGTGTTGCGACACAGGCGCTATCTACGACGATGAGTTTGCCTGCATACTGGGCGACTGCTGCCTCATATCCACTTGCCTCTGTAGTTGCTTTCTCGCCTTCTACACTGAGCGGCTCAGTGGTAGCTGGACATGGCTTGCCGGTAACCTCACTAAAGAGATAGCCTGGCTTACAGCCTTCTGCTGCCTCAGGTGTTGGAGCGGCATTCTTTTTACGCTGCGCACTCCCTACGACGAGCGCTCCAATAACGAGCACTGCTACCACTACGGCAATAATTCGGCCAGTCTTTCCGTTCTTGTGTTCTGTGTTTGTGTCTTGATTCATAGTATTAACTCTCGTTTGTACCCCTCTAGTGTACTCAAAACACGCCCCCGTGAGTACTGTACAAAATAAAAATATATTATATAGTACGGTCATGTTTTCGAACCAAAAACTCGTGCTCATCATCGGAGATATGGCAGCATGTATCGGCGCCTTTTACCTCATGAGCGCTATTCGGTTTTCAACCTTTCTCTCCAAGACTTCTCATCAGTTTGTGCTCTTTGTTTGGCTCTTTGCCCTGTGGTGTATAGTCTTTTTTATCTTTGATCTATACACTGCACGTCGCATCAATCCCAACCCTCGAAATATTGGACTCATCATAGCTGCTATGGCGACCAACACTCTCCTTGGTGTTGTCTTCTTTTATCTCTCATCGAGTGCAGGTATCAGTCCCAAGACCAACCTGCTCATCGTCGCTGGATGCTCTACGCTTCTCATAGTACTCTGGCGTCGTCTTGCCTATCTACTCTTTACGAAACGTTTTGTACGCAGTGTATTACTCATCGGGCAGAGCAAACACCTCACCGAGCTTAGTAACGAACTCTCCCACAATCCCAACATTGGCACCATAGTTGCGCATCTTCCGACTATCGCGAGTACAACCGTACGGGCAGATGTGGTTATTTCTGAGGGGGTTGACCCGCAGAGCCTCATTGCGTATGCGCGAGCATGCGGCGCACAACCACTCTCACTCTTTGAGGCGTACGAAAGTATTCTCACCAAAATCCCCGTAGAGCTCATGACAGACGAGCGAGCACTCTCCTATCTCACCGAGCATACCACTTCTGCGCTTTCTGGACTCGGCCGTCTCTTTGAAATACTTGCCGCCTCACTTGTCCTTATCGCCTGTTCGCCTTTTTTGCTCATCGCCAGTGTGGCGAAATGGGTAGAAGATGGCGGGCCAGTAGTGTATTCTCAAGAGCGTGTTGGAAAAAATGGAAAGGTGTTTCGCATGTACAAACTTCGCTCTATGCGCAGAAATGCTGAAACCGCGGGCGCACTCTGGGCTGATGCACGGGATCCGCGCGTCACTCCCGTTGGCAATATTCTTCGTAAAACCCACCTCGACGAAGTGCCTCAGATGCTTAATATCATCAAGGGAGATCTCGCAATCATCGGACCCCGCGCCGAACGCCCGGAGTTTGTTGCGCAGCTCGAACAACAGATCCCCTACTACTACCTCCGCCACACCATCAAACCCGGCTTTACCGGCTGGGCACAGATCAAGTACCGGTATGCTCGTTCAGTTGAGGATTCGCGTGAGAAATTTGAATACGATCTCTACTACCTCAAAAACCGCTCCCCCCTTCTCGATATCGGGATTATACTTAAGACACTCCAGATTATTTTTACGCATTAGCTATGCAGCGCTTTAAACAATTTCTTTTTACAAATAGATCTGCAAAACAAACAGTTGCAAAAAACACGTTTTGGCTTTTTGTGGGAGAATTGGGTTCAAAACTTCTGAAACTCGGAATATTTGGCTATGGTGCGCGCATGCTCGGGACAAATGAGTGGGGCGTTTTTTCATATGGACTTGCACTCATTGGGGTATTTTCTATTTTTTCTGATATTGGAATAAACGCAGTGCTCCAGCGTGAAGTTGCTAGAAAGACAGGAGTAGTTGATAGCTATCTTTCTGCGGCGTTTTTCCTCAAAGCAACACTTTCACTCATAAGCGCGCTTGTACTTTATACTGTAAGCTTTTTCGTGCATTCAAATGCAATTGCCATTATTATTCCGCTCATTTCTGTACTTCTATTTATTGATAGTATTCGAGAGTTTGGCTACGCGGTAAATCGCGCACATGAACAAATGGAAACCGAAGCTCTTATTAAACTCTGCACCAATGCACTTATCGCAGGTATTGCATTTCTCCTTATTAGACATACTCCCAATGCTTCCGCACTTCTTCAGGCATATATTTACGCAGGTATAGTTGGACTTATCTTTCTCTACTTCACGATGCGTCCGTATATCAAAGCACTGCGCCTACAAAACGATCACGTGCTATTGCGCACTATTATGCGTGAAGCATGGCCAATCGGTATTGTTGCAATGTTTGGTACTATTCTTTCGAGTATCGATACTCTTCTTTTAGGATGGTTTACCGATAGCGGGCAAGTTGGATTGTACGCGGCGGCACAAAAGCCAGTTCAGTTGGTTTGGCTTATTCCAGGACTATTAGCAACAGCACTGCTTCCTCTTTTGTCTCGAAATGCACACACTCATGACGAGACATTTGTAAAAGCCCTTGGAAGAACAGTTACTGCAACACTTGCACTGATGGTTCCTGTTATCTTTGTCACTATCGTTGGTGCAAAATACATTATCACTGTCTTGTTTGGAAATGGATATATACAGGCGATTCCACTTCTTCAAATTATTTCTATTGGCACCCTTGTTACTATTCCAAGCATTTTTCTTTCAAATGCACTCCTTGCGTATGGGAAACAAAAACTGACGCTTCGATTTATTGCTATCGGCGCAGTATCAAATGTCATTCTCTCACTCATACTTATACCTCACTATCATATGTATGGTGCCGCACTTTCATACACACTTTCGCAACTCATTTCAAATGTATATATGGTAATCGTCTGCCGTACAATCCCCGCACTTCGGTTTACACTCAGTATCAGACATCTAAAGGAGGACATCCTTTCGATCATCAGACACTAAGATCTGCGTACAATACTTTGGATGAAATAAATACCCTTTTTAGATAGTGGCATCATCGATACAACAGCAAAGAATACAAGTCTTATTATACCAATAACTATTCCAAGAAATGCATTTGGGTATTTTTTTCTATACTGCCATCCAAGTTTGAGCATTCGCTTTGCTTGAAGGACGCGATACTTTGCAGTAATGCTCGTATCAGAAACCATGAGATCAACTCCATATAACGGGAGATTTTTGAGTTTACCCTTTTCTCCAAGCCGTAACCAGAGCTCATGATCCTCAACATGTCGTGAAATAACAGACTCGCTATATCCTCCCACATCTTGCACAATTACACTCCTCATAAGCACTGATGAATGTACAAAACAATTTTTAGCAAGCATTCTTGCGCGTATCACTACATCATCTTGTGGTAAAAGATAGTGATTCAATTCTGTATGTTCAGTCGAGACAAGCCGCGCGCCTGTACCAACAAGTACATATTCTGTATTAGCCTCAAGAAATGAGACCTGTGTACTAAGTTTATCGGGATCACTCCATACATCATCTGCATCTATACGTGCAATGTACTTACCTTTTACCTCTTTGAGACCTCGATTGAGTGTTTTTTGTATACCGAGATTATGCTCATTTTTGATATATATGATTCTCGAATCATGAGCTACATACTGAGCGACGATTGATTTAGTATTATCAGTAGAACCATCATCTACTACAATAAGTTCCCACTCCTGGTGGGTCTGCGCGAGTACACTTTCTATACACCACTTAAGCGTATGCGCACCGTTGTAGACAGGAAGAATGATACTAATAATAGATTTATTTAGTTCCATAGGAAATGAGAAGATGTTTGAATGATTCGTTTGTATATGGCTTCAAACGCCACCATAATTTCATCGTACGTCCCAACTGTATGATATAGGCAAGCATCATATACCACAATCTCTGCAACCCCCGAGAATTTTCAACTTCTTTCTTCATGTGTGCAAGTGTGAGTTTATGTTTCCATAATACAATTTCTGAGTGCAATGCATCGCTATACTTGGGCACTATATCCTGTTCCTGTTTTTGTAATACCTGTAGTGCCGTCATACACATCGTTACTCGATCTGCTGAAAGACTATCTGCGCGCATACGATAGAGCGTCAAATAGTCTGCTTGATAGCCGATTTGCATTCCTTCTCGGGTGACTCGCAGCCAATACTCCCAATCTTCTGCACTTCGAATTGACTCATCAAATCCACCAACTGCCTCGTATACTTCCCGCTTCATACAAAATGTATTTGGATTAATACAGTTACCACGCAAAAGAGTTAAATACTGATCTTGACCAAGTGTTGGAATCGAAAGCTTATACATCTTTGTGGTTTTATCATAAAAGTGAATCAGGTCAGAATACACACAACTGTATTCCGTATGCGCCTCAAGCCATTGTATGTGGTGTGCAATTTTTGTAGGTATCATCAAATCATCTGAATCAAATAGCACCAAGTAATCCCCTGTGGCAGCCTTAAGTCCTGCATTGCGGGCTGAAGAAAGTCCTCCATTTTGTTTTTGCACAATACGGATGCGCCTATCTTTTTGTGCATACGTTTGTGCAATAGCGTGGGTTTCATCGGTAGACCCATCATCTACAACAATAATTTCAATGTGCGGATATGTCTGCGCAATGACTGATTCAAGACACTGCGCTATATAGGGAGCAACATTGTATGCAGGAATAATTATTGAAACAAGAGAATTCATCGTTATGCAACATGCTTCTTAAACCAAAAACATCCACAGCCAAGTGTATCGTTGCCTACTATACTTCCATCAGTGTGAAGTATAATACCACCCCTATCATCAGTTTGTGGAATATAACTAAAGTCCTCAAGTGTAAACCCTTCAAAGTATGAAACAAATGTATTGTATTCATAGACCCGGTGTCCATTAAATTCAGTATGCTGCTGCTTGCCCATTGGCACTACAACCAGAAGTGATCCGTTTGGAGCAACAATACGCTTAAGCTCACCGAGCGCGCGTAGATCGCCTTCTGGCTCAATGGGATCTCCATATCTTCCTAACCCAATATGCTCAATCGTATGCATACACGATACAGATTCGAGTGAATTATCAGCAATTTTTATATCTACTAAATTACCAAACTCTGAGGAAAGATTTGGAAGTGAAATTTCTGCAGGTCGATAATCATAAAAATTAACTGGAACAAATGCGGAAACGATGACAGAAAAATGGAGCAAAGAACCAAAGTCGGTATGTTTTTTAGGAGCGATCTGTTGTATACACCGAGCTGCCCATCCGATATGGTATATATACTGCTTCTCAAACGGTGTTTTTGCGCTTTTATCACTAATACGTGGATAGACCGTCATTAAACTCACCGGCGCATGCCTCTTACTATCTTTACGTATAAAAGCAATATAGTCAGGCAAAATACAAAGAAGTTTTAACCACATCCATATTCTGAACCGTATTTTTTTTAAAAGCTGAAATATATTCATATGAGTTACATACGTATCCATGCTGGAGGAATAAGGTCGGTCGTATCAATTGATTCATCAGCAAACCATTTTTTTGGCGCGACAACCATCTTGTTGGGATTTTCTGCAAGCCAAGCAGCCCACCATGAGAAAGAGCTATTTGCAATCACAAAGTTACGGCACTGCTGCATAAGCCAAAAATGTCCCATTTGGTCTTCACCTGCATACATCGCGTCTACAAATGTTACCGGGTAATCAAACTGTATATGGTCTCTACACCACACCACATCATCAGAAAATACATAGACATGCTCGATAGTTTTACTTGCATTTATATGCATAAGCGCTTGAGTATAGTATGCACCGCTCATCTGTCCATGAAATGTATTCCCGACATAGTCTCCACGCCGTATATGTACACATACTGACTCGCACGACCCTATTTCTTTTCCTAGTTCTTGTATGGATTCTGTAGGAAGTTGTTTGAGGGTAAAATCTTTCTTGATGATGTCAGAATATGCTTCAAAATACTTATAGCTTTGCCAATCTCCGTCAAGATACACATCGGGCCCATATGAGAGCACCTGGGGATTAAATACTTGGGCGCCCCATGATTCTCTTCCCTTATATCTAATCACTCTACGCCGAACGCCATCGATTGCGGCCATCACTTTACCGAACCTAAAGACTCTGAGCCACCACGGTATTTCAGAGGGTGAAGCAATCGATGCTTGGATGGTAAATACGTCAAGTGCGTATGACCGAAAAACAGAAACATATCCAAAAAAACCATTCTCCGCTAAATACTGCTGCATATAGTTATCAATTTTCAGTTCCTGGCCATACTTTAGAGAAAGTGCTCGACCAGTAGCATACTGAAACATTTGGTTTCCCATCCCACCCGCAGTTCGCACAATAATCATTGCCTTATAGTACTACACCCTCCAGAAAATAAAAGTTTATTAAATCTTTATCACTCCCCGATACACTGTAGTCAAATTTTTGCTCATTTTAAAAACAATACAATTATGAAACACATTCTTTTTGGTTTTTTGACGTACCTTTGTCTGTACGCGCATGCTCAGGTTGCAGTAAACTTGCCACCAGGCCAACCTATTGACCCACTCGCCGCATTTCAAGTGCACGGTACTGCTCGTATAGATACCATACCAGACGCAAGTATTCCGACGCACATCCTCGTCCTTGATCAGCATGATTCCATCATTCACAAGGTTTCATTCTATGACTTCATCTCGTACATTCAGCTCAATTCACCGATTCCAAAAGTCCATGTCTACACCACAGATGCAGTATGGACCAAACCACCCGGACTCAAATACATCGTTGTTGAGATGGTTGGAGGTGGAGGAGGGGGTGGAGGATGTTATAACTATGGCGGTGGTGCAGGAGCAGCTGGAGGATATTGTAAAAAAATTATTAATGAAACAGAACTTGGAGCAACGGAAATTATAACTATTGGAATTGGTGGACACGGAGGTACCCCTCAATCCAGAGGTGAAAATGGAGAGACAAGCTCTTTTGGTATACATTGTTCTGCTTCAGGAGGTGAAGGCGGTAATGCGCAAACATCAATAATTTCTGCAACCGATGGATCATCTGGCGGAGTAGGTGTTAATGGAGATATTAATCTCCACGGGAATAATAGTGGAGGTGCTACAGGGTCTGGCCAACCACTATATTGTGGCGCTTCTTCATTTTTTGGTGCAGGTGCAGTATCTGTTGCAAGTAATTCTAGTCGAGACGGATATAGCGCAACAGGTTTTGGTTCTGGCGGCAGTGGAGGAAATGGATATTCATCTGTAAATAAAAATGGAGGAGATGGGAGCAGTGGTATCCTAATTATTACAGAATTCTTTTAATGAAAACGCTCGGAAATCCGAGCGTTTTATTAGTTATAAGGTAAATCCAGGTATGTCCTGCCGAGCCTGCTTGAGCGCTTGTTCATATAGTTTTTGGTTACCGGTATCCTTCAAAAAACCAACCAATAGTCTATGTGACGGTGCAAGTGTCGGATCTAGCTCAATACCTTTTTGGTACGCAGTAACTACACCCTGTATATCTCCTTTCCAAGCAGCTAGCTGTGCATCTGCCCAGTAGAGCTGTGGATCGCGCGGCGCGAGCATGCGCCCAGTATCGATATAGCTCTGTATCTTTTCTGCAAGTGCATTATCATACGGCATATCTCCGAGATATATCTTTGTGCTATACAAGTGCACAATACTGAGGTAGAGACGATAGTCCGTCTTGTTGGTGTTAGCTATGGTTTCTATATAGGCGATAAATGCATCAATATCTTTCTTGCCATACGGGAGCAGCCTCTGATCGCTTTTTACTGCAAGGGGATCTCTGGCATAGAGTTTGTATTCATCATGGGCAAATCCGCTTACATCCCAGTCATTACCAACAGACGCGCCGTTCAAAAGTGACTTATATCTGTCTGGTCTTTTGTTGACTGCATCGCCGAGCACATCTCCAAAGGCATGCGCCTTTTCTATCGGTCTAATGCTCAAATACCAAGCTCCGACTAGTGCCGCAACTAGAAAAACAGGAAGTAAAGGTTTATACCTATCACTTACTATATATGTTGAAGTGTCCGTAGTTCTAAATGCTCCGTAGAGTACTGCAAGTGTTATATAGAGCACAAAGAGTGACATAAATCCATCAAATACCGTAAGGTTTTGCACGACATAGGCAACAACAAGCCCCGTAAAAACCGCAACTTCTGTTCGTGTATAAAATCCTTTGGTATACGCTTTGTATGCTGCAGCTATCATACTTGCAATCAGGAGTGCATATAACACAATTGCCGGATACCCTCCCGAGACACCGGTATCGTAGTATATGTTATGAGCTCGATCGCTCCATACCTCAAATCCAGAATCCTTTGACAGGAGCTGTGGATCAAAATGACGCTGCACTGCTATAGAGAAATTTTCTGGCCCGTATCCAAGTAGTGGTCGCTCATCCATTGCATTTTGAGCAATATTCCAAAATATAAACCGAGCATCAGAAGTTTCAGAAATAAATTTGGTATGAATTGCAGTGCCTGAGGTCATGAGCTGGCTCCATACCACTACAAACACAACAACACCGGCAGCAATACCTGACCAACCTATTACTTTGCGAGTTTTTGAAGGTGAAAGTACGAGTAGTACAAGCGCCGACACTACTGCACCTATCCCTATAGCAGCAGTTGCAGCTCGAGCACTTCCAAGTAGCCCTATCCCCCTACACAGTCCGATGATGTTTATAAAAATCGGAGATCCAATAATGATGAAAAGTGATAGATATATCCACCATTTTTGTTTGAGTTCTTTTGCACACACAAGTATCAACGCAAACGCAACAACAAAGAGCAGATACGCTGCTGCAAGTGATGAGTTACCTACGACCCCTCCCCCGCTTCCCTTTTGTAGTACTGAAATAGGTACTCGAAGTCCTTCATCTCCAAACCAGATACTCGCACCCACTACGGCACCCGCAGCGACTGTGTACTGCATCACCGTATATATAAATACTTTTCCATATTTTTGTACAAGCGACATAAGGACGAGAATAAATAGAAAACCATGCCACAGTGTCAAAAGACCCGTTCCTCGCATGAGAGATGACCATACAGAAAGATGTGGATTAAAAGAAAGCATGCCCGCAATAGTAAGCCACACCATATATGCTCCAAATGGAATAAGCCAAAGTAACGCTCTTCGGCTTATCCGGCAAGTCGGATCAACCAACACGACATACACCCATACTGCTGTGATGATTTCTACGAGCCCATAAAACAGATACGCCTTACTCGTTACATGAGGGAAGACGAGCGCTTTGAAACATACTATCGGTATCACTAACACAGTGATCAAGACCGTCCGCTTCAAAAAGGAATTTTTTAACATATTGCTGAGTATAGCAGAAATACAAAAAACCACCCCGGAGGGTGGTTTTTTGTGATCTAGATACTAGATACAACTTAAATAATTACTTATTTAATGATGTTCTGGTAGTTAGTCTGGAACTGTTCAACAGGAAGTAGTGTCTGCTTAGTACCAGTTACAAGTGCAGAAGTTGCAAATGTCTGGATCTGCTTGAGCGCTACACGGTATGCCGCTGCAGTGTTTCCACCGAAGAGGTTAACAGTAACTGTGAAGTGCTTGGTTTGACCATCGTCAAGACGGTATGCACCACTCTCAAGAGTAGCATCTGATGTTGCAAGCGTGTAAGTAGCTGTAACACCTGATACTACGTCTGTAGATGGAGCTGAAGACTTCTGGAATGCAACTGCGAATGCGTTTGATCCAGTAACAGTTGATCCCAACTCTACAGTCTGACTAAGGTAAAGTGTATTACCGAATGACGTTACAGACACAGGAATTGTGTAAGTAGCTGAGTCATATGAACCAGTATTTCCACTGTTTGGTGTGTATGCAATAGATGCAGAACCCATTACTACGTTTACACCAGTTGATCGGAAGGTCATAGCCTCACCGATAGCTGAACCTGATCGGTCACCAGTTACGAGCTGATCACCGTTCTTGTCTTCAACATCAATGTAGTTACCACTTGTAGCGGTTACATATGATGAAGGGATAGACGCGTAGAGAGTTTCTCCCTGAGCGTAGTTTCCTGTAAGAGCGTTGATGTCAGCAGTAACAGTACCAGTGATAGTGTCGTCTGCAGCGATGTCGAGGCCGAGATCGTTGAAGAGAACGGTAATACCAGTACCAGAACCAGAAACTGATTCACTGTATGACTGTCCGTCGATCTTAAGAGTAACGTTTCCAGTTACAGAAGATACACCAGTAGTTCCTGAAGTGAGGAGTACTGGGATCTGATCGATGTGCATACTTGATCCTTGTGCCTTCATAGTGAACTTAAGAAGTTCAACATTGTTGGTCTGAGCAGTAGTAGACACCTTTACAGTCTGAGCCTTGAGGTTTGAACTTGAAAGGTTAACCTTGAGTTCTACATCACTAGCTGTTGCAAGAGAAGTGAACTGGAAAGTCTTACTAACGTCATTAGATGAGTCTGTTGTAAGGATAGCACCTGAAGCATCTGTAAAGCGGATAGCTGATTCCTTTACTGACCAGTAAGTACTCTGATCATTTGAGTCAATGTTATCAACAGCAGATACTGCTACGTAGAAACGCATCTTTTGATCTGCTCGGATCACAACGTTTGAAAGAGGGATTGAGCGAGTGTATACGTTTGATGACTCAGAGAAGTCAGATGCACTAGCTGAACCAACTTTGTTGCCGTTTTCATCCCAAATAGAAACAGTGTCAGCGTATCGTGTAAGACGAGTTGAACCTGGACCACTACTCTTTTGGAGAGTAACCTTTACAGAGTTAAGAGAAACATCTGAACCAGCGTCTGCCTCAACTTCGAATCCGACAACCTTTGCGTTAGTCATTCCTTCACCAACTTGAGTCTCAAGACCTGAGTTATATGAAGAAACAGTGATGTCACCAGCAGTACCACTAAGAGGACCGTTTGTTCCACCGTTAGTAGAACCGTTACATGGCTGACCAGTTGTTGGAGAGTATCCAACAGATGAAGTACAACCTGCAGGGTAGTTAGCTGTTGATGTACATGGCTGACCTGTAGTAGTTGAGTAGCCAGAAGTTGAAGTACAACCTGCTGGAAGCGCAACTGAACCACCAGTAAGAGCTGCGAGAGCTGTACCAGTCTGAACACCAACGATACCGTCAGCCTTGAGTCCCTTTGCTGACTGGAATGCCATTACAGCTGACTTGGTCTTTGAACCGAAGTACATAGATTCCATTCCTGGAGAACCAGCACCGGTAGTAGAAACCAAGAAGCCGTTTGAGTTAAGAGTCTGTTGAAGACTCATAACCTGTGAACTAGTCATTCCCATTTTGAGAAGACCAGTGTGAACGTACGCTGCCTTTGCAGATCCGATTGCCATAACAGCAACGAGTGCAACGGTAGCTACGAGAAATTTAAAAGTCTTTTTCATAGTTTAATTAATTCTTTGTAATCGCTTGCTCACTATATATATGAGATGAAGCGTTTGTAGTGTGCCAAGAAGTCTTTATCACCTCCGGACATACCACGGGTTAGCTAATTGCAGACTGCAGTAACGAGCTGCAGTATCTGCCGTGTCGACAAGGCCGATATCGAACGCCTTCTTTTTACAGAAGGTGAACGAACCGAACTGCCGCCAAAAAAGCATACCGATCTTATAAATGTATAAGTCGCTATAGGATTTTTAACGAGCAGTCCTGGTGGAACTACCACCATACTTTTGCTCCTCTTGTGGAGGTGCAAAAGATAGCCTCAATAGTACCACAAAGCGCACAAAGCGCCTAGTAGCTACGAAGGGTCTCTTTTGATGCAAAAGAAATGGCAGGTGCCACCTACTAGTAGTGACGCGTGCATACTGAAAACCTTACAGCAAAAGCCTAAATTGCCATGTACAGACTCCAGCGCTTACTACCCCGTTTATTGATCTTTCCAAGCGCAACAAGGGTACCGAGTTCGCGCTGAATTGTCTTTTCGGACACCTCAGGAAAGAGGGTTGCAATGTCTTTTATGGCTGCGGATTTACGGTCATTGATAAAGGACAGTATCTGGTCTTGTCTTTTATTTTTAGTGTCACTATTTGTATTGGTTTTGTATTGGACAGTGTTACTAGTAAGTTCTTGATGTATAGAAGTGTGACTTTTATTTGGCTGTGACCTTGCCGATTTGACATCGTGATGTCTTTCAAAGAGACTGCTCAGAGTCTGCGAGTCTTGATCAGGGGTATGGAGATATAGCTGTAGCTCGTACGTAATAAGTGAGACATTTCTTTCACTTATTGTGCGCGCGAGTACTGCCGCACCCAACAGAGTGAGTAGCTCTTCTCCTGCCTTCACCCGCTCAGATGTCTGCAGAAGCGCAAGCGCGAGCGCGCGAACTCTCTGTCTCAAAGGATCAGATTCGGCAAGGTGCTCTGTCACGAGGTACAGCGCTCCAACGAGTTTCTGTCCTTTAGCACGATCATTTTGTGCTTGAATTGCGAGTGATTTATCCATATATATTGTCTTATATATCTGTCCTAGATATGTCTTATACAAAAACTATATAAAACGATTATAACGGACATAGACTGATTACACAATCTATGAGACGTGTCCAAATAATCCTTATAAATCAATGGTTTTCTCTTTAGAGCGGTGATATACTCTTGTAGTTCATGGCTAAGAAAAAACAAAAGCAATCATCCCGTACCAATACTGTTGTCCTGGGCCTTGCCCTTCTCCTTATCGCATGTATTGCGCTGGGCGGCATGATGGGAAGCGCAGGTGCAGGTGGCTACGTCATAGCCCAGGCTGGGTACTATCTCTTTGGTGCTGGTGCTCTTTTACTCCCCCTTGCCCTTCTCACTGCAGGAATACTCCTTATACGAAATAAAAGACTTGAAGTTACTACCCGACAGGTACTTACCGGATCGCTTGGACTCATCGCGCTTCTCACCTTTCTCTCAGTGCAGAATACTCGCTACGGAGGCTTTGTGGGAACACTTGTTGCTACTCCGCTCATTGCTGGGTTTGATGTGATATTTGCAAGTATCATACTGCTCGTCGTTATCGTATCTTCCTTTGCACTCTTCTTTGATAGAACACCGGAACTCTTGCCATTTTTTAGCAGCCTCTGGGACCGCCTTCGCGCTCTCTTTAGACGTGATACTGTAGAGATTGATGAAGAAGAACCGCAGCCAAGCGCAATTGATACTGAAGATGAGGAAACTTCTCGCCCTCTCTCACCACCGCGCCCAGTTGAGCTCAAAGTAAATGACGCCTCAGCACAAGAATTCACCCTTGATACCAAGAGACGCACGAGCCCTATCGGCTCCTACACCCCTCCACCACTTTCTCTCCTTGAAGGCGATAAAGGAAAGGCAAATGTTGGTGATGTGAAGCAAAACGCAAACAATATTCGTCGCACACTTGGCAACTTTGGTATTGAAGTAGAAATGGATGAGATCACTATAGGTCCAACAGTCACGCGCTATGCTCTAAAACCTGCCCAAGGTGTCAAACTCTCACGTATTGTTGCGCTCCAAAATGACCTTGCCCTCACCCTTGCTGCGCACCCGCTCCGTATCGAAGCTCCTATCCCTGGCAAAAGTCTGGTTGGAGTCGAGATCCCAAATAAGACTAAGGCAACGGTCGGACTTGCGAGTCTTCTCGGTGACCCAGCCTTTACACAGGCTCGCCCACTTACTGTGGCACTTGGACGCAACATTGCTGGCAAAAGTGTCCTCCGAAGCATTGCAAAGATGCCGCACCTCCTCATTGCAGGTACGACTGGTTCTGGTAAGTCAGTAACTATTCACGCCATTATTACCTCCCTGTTGTATCGTCACGGACCAGATGACCTTCGCTTTATCTTTGTCGACCCAAAACGCGTCGAACTCACTCTCTACAACGGCATCCCACACCTCCTCTCTCCAGTGATCACTGATTCAAAGAAATCAATCCTGGCGCTCAAATGGGCTGCAACTGAAATGAATAGACGGTATGACCTCCTCGAAAGCGAGTCAGTGCGTGACATCGAAAGCTATCATAAAAAGCATGCACAAGACTTCGTCAAAAATACCGAAGGAGTCGATCGTATGCCGTATATCGTCATCATCATCGACGAGCTCGCCGACATCATGCAGGCCTACCCTCGAGAACTTGAGTCAGCTATCGTGCGCCTTGCGCAAATGTCTCGAGCAGTGGGTATCCATCTCATCCTCTCGACCCAGCGCCCTGAAGTAAACGTCATCACTGGTCTGATCAAGGCAAACGTGCCGTCTCGTATCGCGCTCCGTGTCCCGACCGGTATCGACTCTCGCACCATTCTCGACACTACTGGTGCGGAAAAGCTTCTCGGCTACGGAGATATGCTTGCCCTTGTGGAAAGTAATCAGCCAGAGCGCCTCCAGTCAGCATTTATCTCAGAGGATGAAGTAAAAAGTGTGGTCGGATACCTCAAAAATGCCTTCAAAGATGACGTGCGCGATACAATCGAGCTCTCGGGTAGTGTAAGTGGCGATAAGGCAATGTTTAGCGACTCTATTGAGGATAATGGAGATGATGATCCTCTCTACGAAGAAGCAAGGCAGTGTATACTAGAAAACAATAAAGCATCTACATCCCTGTTACAGCGTAAGCTCAGTCTTGGGTATGGTCGTGCAGCGCGTATCATTGACCTACTCGAGCAGCGAGGAGTCATTGGCCCTGCAAATGGATCCAAACCTCGAGAAATACTCGAAGGAAAGATTCCTGGTGGCGCAGTGAGCGATTCCATTGCAGATGAAATGGGTATATAATATGAACAATCCCTCGAGGTATTTACGAAGAATGAAGAAATCACTCCCTGGGCCCAGATTTGGGCTATACATACTGCTAGGCATTGGTGTTTTGGGTCTCATTTGCTTTAACATGCGAGACCTCCTCATTGGTGCACCTATTGAAGTAAGTGCTACTAGTGACGGTGCTACTCTTTCGAGCCCTATCCTTCCGATAAGCGGAACTGCTCGCCATGCACGCACACTTGAGATCAATGGGCGCCAAGTAGCTGTAGATCGCGCTGGAAAGTTTAGTGATGAGATATTGCTCTCGCCGGGATATAATATTGTTGAAGTTGCTCTCCAAGACCAGTTTGGGAAGAAAAAGGTCAAGACATACCATGTCGTGGTCAACCCTCCTGCTGCTGTCGCTACTACTATCGGTTCTGCCTTTCAGTAAGTCTTACTAATTTTTTTATAATTTTTATGCCAAAAAAAGTATCAAAAGCTGCACACTCTGACGCGTCATCAGTCGAAGAAACTATTCGTTCTATCCAAACCAAGTTTGGTGAGGGCGCCATTATGAAACTTGGAGAAACCCCAAAAGTAGACATTGGGACTGTTTCAACTGGTTCTATTGGCCTCGATATCGCGCTCGGTATCGGAGGCCTTCCTCGCGGCCGCATCATCGAAATATTTGGACCAGAATCAAGTGGTAAGACTACCCTTGCCCTCCATGTCGTAGCAGAGGCGCAAAAGACAGGCGGTATTTGTGCCTATATTGATGCAGAACACGCAATGGATCCTGACTATGCGCACAATATCGGGGTCAAGACCAACGAACTCCTCATCTCCCAACCTGACACAGGTGAGCAAGCACTCGACATCGCAGAGAGTCTTATTCGGTCTGGCAAGATTGATGTAGTTGTGATCGACTCAGTAGCAGCACTGACGCCAAAAGCTGAGATCGAAGGCGATATGGATCAGCAACACGTTGGTCGCCAAGCCCGCCTTATGTCTCAGGCACTGCGTAAGCTCACTGCCATTGTTCATAAATCAAAGACTATTGTTATCTTTATCAACCAGATCCGTATGCAGATAGGGGTCATGTTTGGAAACCCAGAGACTACTCCGGGCGGAAAGGCACTCAAGTTCTATACGTCGGTACGTCTTGATATCCGTCGTATCGCACAGATCAAAAAAGGAGATGAAGTTGTCGGCTCTCGTACTCGTGTCAAAGTTGTCAAAAACAAAGTTGCTGCGCCGTTTAAGCAAACTGAGTTCGACATCATCTATGGTGAAGGTATCAGCCTTGAAGGCGAGCTCCTCGCGCTCGGTGAAAAGCTCGGAGTGATTACAAAAAGTGGCACCTCATACACCTATGCCCCAATTGGCAAAGAGGAAGTGAAACTTGGCCGCGGGTATGATGCCTCACGCGTCTTTATGCGAGATAACACCAAGGTGCGTGACCAGATCATGAAAGATGTTCGCGCCCGCATGAAAGAGGTTGTGGCTGACAGTTCGGGAGAATAGACTTTCCTTCCCTTTTCGGCTATGATCTAGACCTATGAGCATGCTTGAATATAACGAAATCAAAGAAAAGAAAATCATCGTCTGGGACGGTGCGCCGCATGAAGTCATTTCGTCACACGTCTTTCGTAAACAACAGCGAAAGCCTGTAAACGCGACCAAACTCAAAAACCTCCTCACTGGCCGCGTCGCTGAGATATCATTTGGTTCATCTGAAAAGGCCGAGGAAGCAGATATCTCAACCAAAACCGTGACCTTTCTCTACCGCGCAAAGGGTGAAGTATGGTTTACTGACCCAAATGATAAGAGTAAGCGATTTTCCCTCAAAGAAGACGTTGTGGGTGACAAGATCAAATACGTAAAGGAAAACAATCCAGTCGAACTCACTGTCTTTACCGATGACGAAGATGAGGAGACTATTGTAGGAGTAAAGATCCCGGTCAAAGTTGAACTCGTTGTAACCGATGCTCCGCCATCAATCAAAGGCTCTACTGTAACCGGCGGCAACAAAGTCGCCACAGTCGAAGGTGGTGCCACAGTGAACGTTCCCCTCTTTATCGAGGTTGGCGAAAAGATCCGCATCAACACTGATACCGGTGAATACGTCGAACGCGCGAACTAAAAAAATCCCGCTACACCGGCGGGATTTTTTGATAGTTATTTATTTGTTGTGCTGTTTTAATTATACAAAACAATAAGAGCAGGAATAGAATCAGCCATGGAGTTGTCGGTATGTAAGTTAGGACACCAACAGTAGCTAGGGCAATAAAGATAACAAGCGATCCAATGGCATATAGTATAAAGTTTCGCTCAGAACGTAGTCTATATTTTTCAAACACAGTTCGTTTTTTCATGATATATAGTTTTCTTTCACTATATACGAAAAATGCAACATGCAAAAGCCGCCTGTGACGGGCGGCTTTTGGTTAGTTTGCGACGAATGGGAGAAGTCCCATAAATCGCGCTCGCTTTACAGCCTCGGCAAGCTGTCGCTGGTTCTTTGCTGCTAGACCAGTGCGCTTGCGCCCAAGGATGCGACCGTTAGGGTTGAGAAACTTTTTGAGACTCTCAACATCCTTGTAGTCGATAAACTTGATGCTGTTTGCGTTAAAATAATCGTTTTTCATACTGTATAGTTGTTAGAATGGGATATCTTCGAGATTAATTTCCTCATCTGGATACTCTATCGTGTCGAGATCTGCAGGAGCATCCTTTTGCGGAGCTTCCTGGTCACTGATTGGGCCTTTGTTCTGTGATGAACCACCTCCCATGCCACCAGTCTTTGGTCCGAACTGGAAGCTTTCGAGGACTATTTCAGTGCGGTACTTTTTGCTGCCGTCCTGCGCGTCCCAGCTGCGAGTCTGCAGTCTGCCCTCTACATACAGTGATGAGCCTTTCTTGCAGTACTGCGCGATGAGCTCAGCTTGCTTGGCAAATGCGACGACGTTGTGATACTCCACAGTTTCCTTTTTCTGCCCTTGCGCGTCCTTCCAGGTGCGGTTGGTTGCGAGGGAGAGAGAGGCGACCTTGGTACCAGTCGGAAGTGACTTGAGTTCAGGATCACGAGTGAGATTTCCAATGATAAATACTTTGTTGAGATACATACTTATTACTCTTGTGTGGGTGTAGATTCGCCTTCTGATTCGACTTCGAGCTCTGGGAGTCTCTCATGCTCTTCCTGGACATCGTCCATTGGCTCTTCTTGGGCTGCTTGCTCGAGTTCGGCAAGCTCCTCGTCACTCATAAAGACTTCTCGTTTTGCGTCTACTTTTGGCTTTTTAAAGACAATCGTATTTTCGACGTTTGTCTTTATTAGTATATACCGAATCAAGCTTTTTGATGCATCGAGAGCCTTTTTGAGGGCCTCGAGCGCGCTTGGCTCAGCGGTAAACTTCATCCAGCCAAAATACCCTTGATCCCACTTCATTTTCTTGCTTCCCACGTTTTTCTCCATGGTGTACGCAAGATCGATGAACTCAGGATTGCCAGTAGATGAGATACTTCCCTCTACTTTTTCGATTGCCTTTTGGAGTTCTGCTACTACGCCTTCTACCTCGCCTTCTGGAGTGGTAGGGGTGATGAGATAGCCAAGCTCGTACAATCGAGTGGTTGTTTCTTCTGTCATAAATTCTTATTCTTTTTTAATAAAATGGAGCCCGCTTCGGACCTATGTCCCAGCACCACGAAGGGCTGCCGGGAAACGGGGGCTACGGGCCTATACTACCCTACTTTCTTAGGTTTGTAAATTAGGTGAGTTTAAAGAGAAGGCTGGCATTTTTACGCAGCTGCGCTTCTGTTTCTTCTATAGAAAGTCCTTTGATCTCTGCGATTTTCTTCACGACTTCCACGACGTATGCGGGTTCATTGCGCTTGCCTCGGTATGGCAGCGGCGCCGCAAAGGGCGCATCGGTCTCAGGGAGTATGCGGTCTATAGGGACGCTTTTCACCACTTCCTCATATTCTGGAAATATCGTGATCACGCCCGAAAATGAAATATGAAATCCTAAGTTTATAAATCGCTCTGCTATTTCCTTCGTCCCTGCAAAAAAGTGCGCCGTACCGCGCATATGCGGCCAGCGAGTACGCGCGTCTTGGAGCATGAGGAGTGCTTCTTCATACGCATTCATGTTCCCCGCCTCTGGACGGATATGAAGCATAAGCGGCAAATCGAGCTCGCGAGCGAGATCTATCTGGGACTGAAAAAGTGCCTTTTGCTGTGGCTTTGCCTTTCGGTCGCTTTCACGATAGTAGTCGAGCCCGCACTCCCCAATACCGACAACGTACTGCTGCTTTGCAAGAAGCCGGAGGAGATCATGTTTGTACTCGACTTCCCAGTGCGTCGGATGAACACCGACGATAGCCCAGATATCCTTGTGTATTTCAGCTATCTTTACCGCCTCAAGGCTCGTCGGATAGTCAATGCCGATACAGATGGTCCCAACCCCTGCTTCTATCATGCGCGCTATGGACGCGTCACGATCGCCGTCAAACTGCGACAGATTAAAATGTGAGTGGGTATCTATGACTTTCATCTCCCAACTGTAGCACAGACCTTATAAACTACAATCGTGCAAAAAGCGGCGTCTCTGGTTTTTTGTTTTCCTTAATTAATTCCAAGATCTTTTCCGATGTCGTCGGCATAAATGGAGCGAGAGCTCGTGCGATGAAATAGAGATCATGTACAAGCTTTGCGATCATCTCCTTGCCTTTTGCCTCGTCTTCTTTGATGACCGAAAATGGTTTTTCATTTGCAATACATGCATCCATCTCCTTGATCCCGTCCCAAATTTCGTTCATTGCCTTTTGAGAATTGAATGCATTCATTGCATAGTCATATGGAAACTCATCATTGTGCTCTGGAGGCACAAACCCATCAAGATACTTTTCGGAAAGCGTGAGAATACGCGAGACAAGGTTACCTATGCCATTTGCAAGGTGCGCATTGTATGACTCTCGGAAACGCTCGATAGTGAATGGGCTGTCCTCAAAACTTGCTATTTCTTTGAGCAAAAAGAATCGAAGTGCATCAGTGCCATACTCCTTTGCAATCTCAAGAGGGTCAACAACATTTCCAAGCGTCTTTGACATACGCACCCCACCTTCTGCGGTAATGAAACCGTTGACTACGATCTGGGCAGAATTAGGTACCTCTGCAGCAATAAGCATTGCCTGCCACATAAGTGATTGAAAACGTGTATTATCTTTACCGCAATACTGTGTAGGACTACCTTGTATCCAATATCTTTCAAAATCTTTAGTTTGGTCTGGCCACCCAAGTGTAGAGATATAGTTGGTAAGCGCGTCAAACCATACGTACATGACATGTTCATCATCGTTTGGAACTGGAATACCCCACGCCATTTTTGATTTTAGGCGCGATATCGAAAAGTCCTCAAGGCCTCGTTCAACAAACGCTTTTACTTCATTAAACCTGAACTCAGGAATGACAAAGGTGGGATGTGCAGCATAAAAATCAAGAAGCTTATCTTGAAGTGCAGAAAGTTTGAAAAAATAGTTTTCTTCATCTATGAGCTCAAGTGTAGTCCCCGGATGAAGCGGACATTCTCCATTCACGAGATCGCTATCCGTTTTTACCTCTTCACACCCTACACAATACTTTGCCTGATACGTCTTTTTGTAAATATAGCCATTATCACTCACTCGTTTCCAGAATTCTTGGGCGGCCTTTGTGTGATGTTCATCTGTTGTACGAATGAAATGTACATCATCACTAATACCAAACGCTGCGACCTGCGTTTTGAACGTTTCAAAATTTCGATCAACAAATGCTTGAGGATCTAGTCCTGCTTCTTTTGCTTTCAAGAAAATTTTCTGCCCATGTTCATCAGTACCAGTATTGAAAAAAACATCATACCCTTTGAGTTTCTTGTAGTGCGCAATTGCATCAGTACGGATAAATTCGAGCGCATGCCCCATATGAAGCGGCGCATTCACGTATGGAAGCGTGGTGGTGATATAGAATGGTTTGTTCATAGGTCTTTAAGAAAGTGGGCTTTCAATAGGGTTGTTGGTAACGGGGATGAGTTTTTGCTTTTCGACATCGCTCATGTACTCAAGGATGAACACTGCAACCGGCATGGCCACAAGCGCACCCCAAAATCCAGCGAGTGTGATACCCACCAAAAAAGCGAGTAAGACGACAAGCGGAGGAATACCAACGACACGCTTTGCAACTATTGGGCTCAGTACGTAGTTTTCTATTTGCTGGATCACGACATAGTAGATAAATACCTTTACGCCGAGGAACACACCGCCGTCTATGACTGAGAGCAATATCGCAGGAACTGCCGCAAAGATAATACCAAACGGAATGAGCTCTGCAATACCGGAAATAAGACCAATAAGGAATGCGTACTGTACTCCAAGGAGCGCAAGCACTATAGATGTCACTGCGCCAACAATAAGCCCAAGGAGGAGCTGCCCCTTGAACCACAGCCCTATCTTGCGCTGAGTACGCTCCCATAGACCGAGTACATACGCTTCATTTCGCGCCGGAGTGAGAAGTCGTAAAAAGGCGTCAATTCCCTTTTCTTGGATAGAGAGATAGAACGACATAACGACAATAAGTATGAAGTTGAGGAGTCCACCAAAGGTTGTACCAATAAATGACGTCGCACCTTGTGAGAGCATCGCGCTCGCATTCTTGACGCTACTGAGAAGGTCATTTACGGATGAGTGTCTCGTTATAGTATTTACAAAGTCTGTAGCGCCTTGGATAGACTGCTGATTTATCGGTGTATCGCTTGGCAAGTATTGGAAGAGGAGTGCAAGCATATCTGAGAGTTCTCGCACAATGATCGGTACAAACGCGTAAAAAATAGCGAAAACGATAAGAATAGTGATTGCAAAAATGATCGGTACTGATACCATTCGGCTCATTTTATATCGCTCAAGCCCGCGCACCCCTGCTTCAACAAATGAAGCAATGACGATAGATACGAGCACCAACAGAAACACATCTTTTAAGAGAAAGAGAACATACGCAAGGAGTATGAGCAGTATGCCTTTGACAATGCTGCCAGTAGTGATCTGTACAGTCCAGCCATCGCGTTTGGTATCCATATACCCCATGGTACCACCTTACCCTAGAGTGACGCAAAAGGCGTTGTGTCGAGATCTTCCTTCTGCCCTACATAGGCTAGAGATGCATTTTTGGAGATAAAGAGCCGTCGGGCGAGAGCTTTAATATCCTCAGGTGTTACAGCTTTGTACTCCTTTGCAAGCGTCTCGACTGTCTTGTACGAGCCCCTGAGAAGAAGCTGTACACCAAAAAATGCCGCTATTTCGTCACTTGCCTCAAGACCAAGCCGTGCCGTCCCAAGGGTGTACTCGCGAGCCTTTGCAAGTTCGTCGGCAGTAACCTCGGTATTTTTAAGGTCAGTAAGCACGTCCGCAATCTTTTTGAGTGCCATACTTTTCTGACTCTTCTCTACCCCAAGCGATAGTTCAAATATACCGTAGTCCTTGTATGCGTCATGTGTCGCGCTCACGTAGTATGCGACACCGAGCTCTTCACGCAAAAGCTGAAAGAGTCGCGAACTCATTCCGCGACCAAGTATGGTCGCAAGCAAGACTGCCGCAGGACCCTCCGGCGCACCCAGCGCAAAGCCGTGAAAACCTATCGAGATATGTGCTTGATCGACGGGTTTTGGTACAAAGGTCTGAGCAAATGTTTTTTGCAACGTAGCCGAAGTTTTTGTGCTTTTTACGGTAGCAGCCTCATGTGTGCCAAGCGTTTTTTTGACAAGGTGTTCCACCTCTTTGGGATCAATATTTCCAGAGGCTACCACTATTGTATTTGAGGGTACGTAGTGTTTGCGCGTATATGCAAGGAGTTGTTTTTGCGAGAGCGACCGCACGCTCTCCTTTGTTCCAGCGACCGACCGACCCCTTGGCGAACCAGGGTACATCGTTTTAACAAGTGCCTCTCCCACAACGTGTTGTGGCATATCTTCGTACATAGCTATTTCTTCGACAACTACACCCTTCTCTTTTTCTATCTCTTCTACTGGAAATGTAGCGCTCGTGTAGATATCGCTAAGAATAGTGAGAAATGTAGGAACATGCTTTGGCGCTCCTTTTGCGTAGTAACCCGTATATTCGTTGGAAGTAAATGCGTTACTCACAGCACCTATTTTCTCAAAGGCAACACTTATTTCTCTTGAAGATGCAAAGAGTGATGACCCTTTAAAAAGCATATGCTCGACAAAATGGGAAATACCTTGCTCATTTTCAGACTCGTAGTTTGATCCTGTCCCGACAAGGATCATAATAGTCGCCGTGAGTGCATGCTCGTCCGGAATGGTGAGCAAGCGAAGTCCATTCGTGTATGTCTTTACTTTCATAGTGAGAGACGAGAAGAAATATATGCCTCAAGTTCACTAATTAAAACTCTCGTCTGCTCCCCGCTATCTCGATCGCGCACCGTGACCGTACCTTCAAGCTCCTTATGCTCGCCAAGCGTATCAAAGTCAACAACAATACACCATGGAGTTCCTATCTCATCCTGTCTGCGGTACCGCTTTCCGATATTGCCGTTGTCATCGAATTCACATCGAAACTTTGCTCGGAGGTTTCTATACACTTCTTCTGCCTTTTCAACCAGTTCGGGTTTATTTTTAAGAAGTGGAAATACGGCGCAAGTGATAGGTGCTAGGTAAGGTGCGAGTTTAAGCACTGTTCGAGCTTCGTCCCCTTCACCTTCTTGGGAGTACGCATCTGAAAGTACTGCGAGAAACACTCGGCCAAGCCCCATCGAGGTTTCAAGAATCCACGGGATGTACTTATCGGCAGTATATGGATCGGTATAGGTAAGGTCGGTACCTGAATACTTCATGTGCTGTGTGAGATCGTAATCGCTGCGGTCATGGATGCCTTCTATTTCATCAAATCCGTATGTTGGAAAATTGTACTCAATATCCCACGCATCTTTTGCATAAAAAACGAGGTTGTCATGCTGCTTCCATTTTAGATTGGCCTCGCTGATACCGAGACTGAGGTACCAATTCCACCGCTCACTTTTAATGCGCTCATAGTACTCTTTGTTTTCATGTGGTTTTACAAAATACTGTGTATCAGCTTGTTCGAATTCTCGAGTGCGAAAGAGAAAATTGCGTGGAGAAATTTCATTGCGGAATGCCTTCCCTATCTGCGCAATACCAAATGGCACTTTAACGCGCGTTGTATCAACTACGTTTTTGAAATTGAGATAAATACCTTGGCATGCTTCGCCTGGAAGGTACACTGGTTCGCTTTTATCATTGGTGAAGTCTCCAAGGTTTGATGTCACAAGTAGGTTAAATGCTTTTACTTCAGAAAATTCTTTTTTTCCGCAATTGGGACACGCGATTTCATTTCGATGTGCATCAAAAAGTGTACTGAGTTCCTCCTCTGACATTTTCTCGTCAGCTTGTACTCCAATCTTTGCGAGTTCCTTGTCTACACGAATACGAGTATTACAGTGTTTACATTCTGCGAGTGGGTCACTAAATCCTCCAACATGTCCTGACGCAACCCAAACACGCGGGTCTTTAAAAATAGCAGAGTCGAGTCCCACATAATCTTCTCGCATCTGTACAGTTGCCTTCCACCATGACTTCTTGATGTTATTGAGGAGCTCAACTCCATACGGACCAAAGTCGTAAATTCCAGCCATTCCCCCATATATCTCAGATCCTGGGAAAATAAAGCCGCGGCGCTTGGCGAGGCTGGTGATCTGGTCCATAGTAACGATTTTTTGAGAAGCATCCTTCATAGCGATTTATGGTATCACACGATCCGCATTCCCGGTATAGACAGGATCGGTGTCGAATTTTGTAGTCAAAAGTGGTCGCGTTGTCTTTACCTGTGTCTGAGTCACCGAGTCAGTCGCCTCTACTGTCGACTCTCCGAGGAGTGTGACAGTATTTCCAATCATCGACCGGGTAGGTCTCACCTTCACTTGAAATGAAACAGTACGAGTCTTTGGAGTATTTGTCGCCTTTGGCAGCGGTCCAACGTTCCACACCACCATACGGGTATCAGGACTGTAGTTTACAGTTTCAGTGCTTGGAACAATGGTACCAGTCCAGATGACTCCAATAGGAAGCTGCGCGCTGACTGTGGTGTTGGTGAGAGCATTATCAGTCGGGAGTAGTGTCCACATGAGTGTATAGGTTGTATCTTTATCAGCTTTTGGTGGATAGGGACCTGTATTTTTGATTGAGCCTATAGAGTAGAGCGCCTGCGAGCTAAACTGCACATTTGAGGCAAAACGAATAATTTTCTGATCAATTGTATCTATCGACTGCTCTATGTTCCCTTGATTCGGGAAGATTCCCTTGATAGAAAGACCAAGAGATATATCTTTGGATCCGCTCACACGTGGGTCAACTCTAAAATAAAATGGAAATGCACCTTGTTGTCCTGGCGCGATACTTGCAAGTTTAGGATCTGAGTCACTCGTCCACGTGATAGTGCGCGTGAGCTCATCAAAATAGCTATCTGCCGCATCAATAGTCCCTGTATCGATACCTTGTCCGTTGAGCGCGAGAGAAAAGGTTGGACTCGTAATAGTCTCTGTAGAATTATTGATCCACTTTATAACTCCGGATACTGCGTCTCCAATGGTGAGCGGAATAATATCATCAGTTTTGTTGTTGACTGAGATAGACCCAGCAATGAATGGTTGCACGATGTGCAGTGTCGTGAGTACCGAATTGTATGCCACTGCTATCTTGTTGCTTGTCTCGCTCTCAGGTACTCCCACATATATACGAAACGCCTTTTCATCATTTTGCTCGCCGAGAAGTTTGCCTGAGATACTGATAGAGCGCTCGTCTCCTTTTTGCATATCGCCGAGATTCCAGACATTGTTCCCGCTACTCGGAGCTGGTGTTGCTGATTGAAAGACAAATCCGTTGGGATATTCCACTCGGGTTACAACATTGTTAAGAAGCTTGTCTCCTGAAAAAGAGTTTCGAATACCAAGCGAGAACGGCTGGTTGCTCACAACTCCTGTGGGAGCATCTACGACGAGCCCCACAGGACTTGAACTCACCATCACTGAAAAGGTGTTATCTTTTTCAAACGCAGCACTTGAGCCAGCGAGTTTGTACGTGAGGTTGGCAGTGATGTCGCGACTGATACCCTGCTCACCATACAAGACAACAATGAATTCCTCGCTTTTCGTTTTGCCGCTCGGTATCGTGCCGAGCTCGCGCTGTATGCGCACGACATCACTTCCCGTTTCGTCGGTCGCTCCTTTTGGGTAATTGATGACGAGTGTCGCATCGACTAGATCTCCAGAGTTTTTATTGGTTACTTCTACCTGTATTGGCAGTTCCTCGCCTCCAGCAACAAATGAGTTCCCGAGTATTGCAAGGTCAACATTTTTGCTCGAGAGCGTCACTGCGCCTCGATAAAATGAAAAGAGTGCAGCACCAAGCCCAAGGAGAAAGAATAAAAACGCAAAGACAAAAAAGCGCTTGTAGCCGCGAGAAGTCCTGGGCTTGACCCTCCCCTCATCTGGAAGTTCAGTCTCTCCCCATGTTGAAGTAGTCTTTTGTTTTACTGGATGGAGAATACCAAATTTGCGCTTTGGAATATTTTCTGGATCGCGCGTATAGAGCTTCTTTTGAAGCTCTGCGATATGGTCGATCTGTTCGTTTGCCATCCACAAAGTATAGCAAATTTAAAGGTGTGTTTGCGTAATTGCTCTATTTACTTCTACAACAAGTCGTTTGCGCATCTCTTCATTGACGCGCGTAAGCGCTTCGCGAAATGGCAGTGTAAATACTGATTCATCATCTACAGAAATATATCCAAGATGCGCAAGCGCCCGCCACAAAGCAAGCGTATCAAAGAGCTTTGGATCAAGGGGCTCGCGCATGAGTCCCGCTACTTCCTCTACATGCGCAAAGAGCTGGGGGTGTTCTCCTTCATCCACCAAAAATCGCTCAAGCGCGCCAAGGAGTCGTACATAGGGCCGGGCTAGCTCACCGCTTTCTCTTAGCGGGTTCGCAACCTCGCTGCCGCTCACGAGCCGCCAGGCTTCCTTACCCCGCACAAGGTCCACATCAACAAAGCTGTAGTCAATGAGCTGGGCTCGGAGTTTGGACTCGGGTTTTCGTATACCTGTTGCGAGCGCGACCACAAGCCCCAGCTCACGGGTAAAGAGCCAAAAAAGTTTGTCTGACTCGCGCGCTGGGGTGCTTTTGAGTATGACTGCTCGAGTATGATAGATTGTGTGCATGTATGTATTGTACACTCTTGACTTACACCAAAAGAAAAGTATAGTGAAAACAAATCATATGTATCATGAAAAAGAGATCATTTGCACTTGAACAAGTTTCAAAACAAGGTGGCCATATCATATACCAGGGTTCTGAAGGATTTACTGTTACAAGTCCGACAAAAGTCGTGTGCATTAACGGAGAATCTGAATTTGAACACGCAGAATTCAAAGACGGCAAGCTGGTGATTACGGTGTCACCTACTCAGACAGAAGTTATCACCTTACCAAAGCCCTGGTGGCAAAGGAAATTATTTTCTATTGCTGAATAGATCGGCCTGTGCAACAAAAAAGTCCCACGTCATTGCGTGGGCACTTTTTATTTAGAGTTCTTTCTCATCTCCTTCAACCATCGGTACAAAATCGATACCTTGTGTCGGAAGCATTTGCTGTGCGAGCCAATGACCGAGCGCTGGGTGCTTGTATATTCCATCATGCACCGGAAATGCAATACGAGGTTTAAGCTCAAGTGCATAGTTGATCGCCTCTGATATTTTCATCCATGGGCCAGCAACCGGAAGCGCGAGGATATCGACATGCTTGCCAGGATTGGTAAATGCATCGCCTGGATAGAACAATGCGTTGTCGATGAAGTAACCAGTGTTCTCCACTTGTCCAAACTCTTTGTAGATTTCTGCATGATGCTCACCAAACCCTTCGAACAAAATATCGAGCAGTGTTGTACTCCCACCATGTTCAAGTATTTGGTATTTCATCCCCTCTGCATCGAGTAGTTTCCCTACCGCACTATTTGTGACAATAACTGCACTTGGGTTATTAAGCATCACTTTCTTGAGCGATTCAACATGAAAGTGATCAGCATGTTCGTGCGTGATCAAAATAATATCAATATTCTTTTCTTCATCCTGCATCGTCGAATACGTCCCCGGATCAGTCAGGATTCGCTTTCCTTTCGTCTCAATCACCAAACAACAATGTCCAAGCTTTTTGATTTTCATATTATTTAAATATTTCTTCTAATAATTCAGGAAATTCTCTAGTTCCCATATCGCCATATGTAAAATGACCCTTATCTGTAAATTCTGTCAAAGAATACCCATTAATATTTCCTTTAAGAAATTCAACAGTGCTAAGTATATCTTTATCATCATCCGATGAAACAAATATTGTAAGCCCATTAGTTTTTGATACCAGTTCTCTATCAATCTCAAATATGAAAAAATTTCCGGTTAATTTTGCCCAAGAATCTTCTGGATCCATTCCGATCCAAGGTGCGACAAGAACTACCTTGCCTACTTTTATATTGCTTTCAGAAAGCCATCGAATGAGAAATCCGCCTCCACAACTATGACCAAGAAGTACTGTTTCCTCATCGATATGGAATTGCTCAAATACTGATTTCCATTTTTCATAGTTTGGCTCGTAAGGCTCAGGCATTTCGGGTGTCTGCGCAAGTACACCTCGATCGAGAAGCTGTTTTTGGATCCATGGTAGCCAGTGACAATTTGATTGAGAATCGCCCTTTGAATTGAAATAATCCTCCTTACTTGGCATTCCATGAATAATGATTGCGGTTTTCATACCTACTGAATACTTATCTCTCCCCCACTCACAATAACCTCCTTCGCCCCTACTATTTTCTTAAGCTCATCACCGAATTTTTCAACGATTTCTTTTGTAGAAACTGGAAGCGTAAGTGTGATCTCATCCTGCGGCATGAGGCCTCGGTCTTTGCGCATGTCTTGGATTTGGCGGACAAGTTCGCGGTAGTCGCCTTCGAGTTTGAGGTCTGGAGTGATGGTGGTATCAAGACCAACGTCTCCAATCTTTATTTCTTTTACATTAAGTTCTTCTTTGATGAGGTCATAGTACTGCTCAAGATCTTTGACGTTGATCGAGAACGATTGGAGTGGTTGGCGCACTGGAATATTTTCTTTCTTGCGAAGCGCATTGCCCTGGGTACAAAGATCGCGAACTTGCTGCATCTGCGATACTACTGACCGGGCTATTGACCCAGCCTTTGGCCAGACAGACAAATGCACACTTTCTTCATCCGCTTCGGTTTTGAGTTTCTGCCACAGATCTTCTGCCATAAATGGCGCAAATGGCGCGAGGAGCTTCGCAGTGGTTTTGAGGACTGTATACAATGTTTGTTTTGCACTTGTATCGCCATCCTTGAGACGATCACGACTACGGCGAAGGTACCAGGTCGAGAGGTCGTCACAAAACTCTCGCAGTGTGCGCGTTGGTGTAAAGAGGTCGTATGAGTCGAGACCGCTCATGACAGACTCGATCGTTTGATTGAGCCGTGCGATGATCCATTGATCGAGTACATTACTACTTTCCGTGTAGTGCCCTTCGAGACTCTTGTCACGGTAGAGTTCATAAAATGAATACACATTGCCAAGGAGATTGAATACTTTGTTATTGATTTCGGC
>CBFIGQ010000046.1:0-1653 GCA_965662335.1 Minisyncoccia bacterium | reverse complement strand
GCTTAACGAGGCTTTCGCGGTTGCCCGGGAGGGTGGGCGCCGTTCGCTCGGCATGCGCCATTTTGATGTCCAGCACATCGGCGGCATGGTGCTGCATCAGGGCAAGATCGCAGAAATGCGAACCGGTGAAGGCAAGACACTGGTTGCAACCCTGGCTGCCTATCTCAATGCCCTGCCGGGAAAAGGCGTGCATGTCATCACGGTTAATGACTACCTGGCGCGTCGCGATGGTGAATGGATGAGCCGCCTGTATGATTTCCTGGGGCTCTCCGTCGGTATTATCCAGTCATCCGGCGGCGGGCCGGATGACTCCTCATTTCTGTTCGATGCTGATGATGACGGGGCTGAAAGCGGCTTTCTGCATCTCAAAAAGGCGACGCGCCAGGAGGCCTATGCCGCCGATATCACCTATGGCACCAACAACGAATATGGTTTTGACTATCTGCGTGACAACATGGCGTTTCATGCAGAACAGCGGGTTCAACGCGGGCTCTTTTTCGGCATCGTGGACGAGGTGGACTCGATCCTCATCGATGAAGCGCGCACTCCGCTGATTATCTCCGGTCCCACCGAAGGCGACCAGTCCCTGTATACCGAAATCGACAAGATAATTCCCCATCTGACGCGTCAGGATCCGATTACCAACGAAGAGGGAAAACCTGATTTTGGGCCGGGCGACTATGCGGTTGACGAGAAATCAAAGTCTACATTTCTCAGCGATGAAGGGCACGAGCACGTGGAACAGATGCTCACTGAGGCCGGTTTACTGGGTGAGAACGCGAGTCTCTACGATTCGTCCAACATCGTATTGATGCACCATATCAATGCCGCCCTGCGTGCGCACGCGATCTTCACCAAAGATGTCGATTATATCGTTCGCAATGGCGAGATCATCATTGTTGACGAGTTTACAGGCCGCACACTGGCAGGACGACGCTGGTCTGAAGGGCTGCACCAGGCTGTCGAGGCCAAGGAGGGGGTTGCAATTCAGCACGAGAACCAGACACTGGCATCGGTGACCTTCCAGAACTATTTTCGCCTCTACGAGAAGCTCTCCGGGATGACTGGTACGGCGGATACGGAGGCCTTCGAGCTGCAGTCGATCTATGGTCTGGAGGTTGTGGTTATCCCGACGCACAAAGATATGGTTCGGGCCGATCACACGGATCTAATCTATCTCACGCCCAAAGAGAAGTATCAGGCCATCATGGAGGATATCCGCGACTGTGTGATGCGCGGACAGCCCGTGCTGGTCGGTACGGCCTCGATCGATGTCTCTGAGTTGATGGATGAACTGCTGACCAAGAACAAGATTCCGCACGAGGTGCTCAACGCCAAGCAGCATGAGCGCGAAGCGCATATCATCGAGCAGGCTGGACAACCCGGCGCCGTGACCATTGCAACCAACATGGCAGGCCGTGGCACAGATATTGTGCTTGGAGGCAGCCTCGACGCTGATATTCTGGCAATGGGAGATGCGTCTGATGAGAAGCGTAAAGAGAAAGTTGTGCAGGAGTGGAAAGGTCGTCATCAGCAGGTGCTCGATGCCGGCGGATTGCATGTCATTGGCACTGAACGCCACGAGTCACGCCGGGTTGACAACCAGCTGCGCGGCCGCTCGGGGCGTCAGGGCGATGCGGGTTCGAGCCGTTT
>CBFIGQ010000045.1:0-65340 GCA_965662335.1 Minisyncoccia bacterium | reverse complement strand
TATAGTCTGGGTAAGATTACATATTATGAGCACACCGGTTTGAGAGGATATAGTCCTTTGTGAAAGCTGATACTAAGTACCAGGCCTTCACCCTCAAAGTTTGAAGTGTTCATAATGCCCAAGTTTAGAATGAACAATGCGTGAGAGAGAAACTATCTTCTCACACCATAGAGACGACACACTTCCTTTTTTATTACATATTGACTATATTTTTATATATGATATAATAAGAAAAATCAAAAACTACCCAATATGCCAAATACGAGAAATAAAACTGATAAGTTCTTTTTATATTCAGCACCAAAGAAAGGTAGAGACAAAGGAAAAGCGCTCCTTGTAACTAATCATGTATACAACGGCGATAGGAGTAAATTAAACCTGAAGGATCTCATTGAGTTTCTAAAAGAAAAGAATATTGATCCTACTACTGTTGCTTTGGATAAAAGTTATATGGCTGAAGTAAAAATATTTTGAACAAAATATAAAATCCCCCGTTCTTACGGAGGATTTTTTATTTCTTCTCTATTTTCTTGAGCACTATATTGAGCTCATCCAATTGCTTGCTTGATACTTCAGACGGTGCCTGCATCATTGGGTCTTTGCCTTCTCCAGTCTTTGGAAATGCCATTACTTCGCGAATATTGGGCTCGTCGAGGAGCAGCATCATGAGACGATCAAATCCCCATGCAATACCGCCATGTGGAGGCGTACCAGTCTTGAAGGCGTGGATCATGTGGCCAAAGTCCTTTTCAATAGCGTCTGCTCCATGCCCAAGAATTTCAAATACTTTCATGAGTGCATCATAGGTATGGTTACGGATTGATCCTCCACCGATCTCGTAGCCGTTGAGGACTATGTCGTACTGCGTTGTGAGAATTGAGCCAATATCTTTTTTATTCATCAAGTTTTCCATGTGCTCCGGGATGGGACGAGAGAATGGGTTGTGCGTGTAAGTCCATGCGCCCGTTGCGTCAGGATTGTCGGACTTCTCCGTAGACTCAAAGAATGGGAAGTCTACGACCCAGCAAAATGCGAGGGTGTTGGGGTCGTCTTTGTTCTCACGTATGTCTGGCCGGTCGTTGCCGTACTTGGACATTGCTTCTGCGTATGAAATGCGCGGGAATGGGATCTGCTGGATCTTCTTTTCTGGGAAAAAATTTTGTACAACTTCGATGAGAAGCTGCTCGTTGAGCTGCATCACGTCTTCACGCTCCACGAACGAGAGTTCCATGTCGAGCTGGGTAAATTCTGGTTGGCGATCACCGCGCCCGTCTTCGTCACGCATACACTTTGCAAACTGGAAGTATCGCTCAACACCACCTGCCATAAGGAGCTGCTTGTACTGCTGCGGAGACTGCGGCAGCGCATAAAAAGTCCCAGGATACAATCGTGCAGGGACAATATAGTCGCGAGCACCTTCTGGGGTACTCTTGGTGAGGATCGGCGTTTCTACTTCGATGAATTTCTCGCCATGGAGTACGTTGCGCACATACTGCACCACTGCATCACGCATGCGCATGTTGCGCTGCATACGGCTGCTGCGCATGTCGAGGTAGCGGTACTTGAGACGTACCTCTTCACTCACCTCTTTTGTATCGACGTTGATTTCAAATGGGAGTGGCTCTGCATGATTGAGGATCTCGATACCAGTCACCTCCAGCTCAATATCACCATTCTGCTTGTCATTCTGGACATTGCGTTCGGGTCTTTTGTTTACTATTCCTTCTACCTTCACCACTGTTTCTGGCCGGCAGGTCTTGGCTATTTCTATCACCTCCGGACGGTTTGGAAGCACAACACCTTGGATGTATCCGCTCATATCACGGAAATCAAAAAACACCATCTTGCCCTGATCACGACGGACATCAATCCAGCCTTTGATCAGTACTGTTTCCCCTGCCTTTACCCCAAGGTCTCCAATAAGTACGCGAGTATGTTCCTCTGTCATAGTTCCCACATTATGCCATAGAAAACGCAATAAAAAAAGCCCGGGGATTCCGGGCTTTAAGTCAGAAATTTCCAACTTTGATCTTTGAGGCTTTGGTAGGATTGAGCCAGTGCCTTATCGCTTCATTTAATTCATCAATATCAAACTTCGGGCGAATATTGAATATTTCAGGAAAGGGTCCATAAAATGATTTCATGTGAGGATACAATTCTTCAAGCTGAAATCTTTGAACCCAGTCTTCACTGCGTTGCATAGTACGCATCAATGAGTAAAACCATGTTTCATTTTTGCGAGCGACTTCAATGCGAGTAAATCCTTTACGAAGCAAATCTTCATAGCTTTGAATAATCGCGCTAATTGCAGCCTCAGTTTTTTCTGGAGGTATCCCAACATACGTACCAAAGTATCCATTTCTATTATAACCGTATTCAATTCTATTCAGGCCGTACGCGAGATTTTTGTCAGTGCGAAGACTGCGATAGAAACGTGAAGTCAATCCGTCGTGGCTATGTGCTAGTGCAAACCGTACCATTTCGTATTCAGGAGTATTTTCGCGTGGCGCTTCAAATAATACACGTACCCTCGTTTCCTCAATTGGAAGTATATGGTTGTAGTAACTACCTTTAGAAATCGGTCTAGGATCCGTAGGTAGCACTATTTCTACACCGCGTCTTATGGGAAGTTTTGAAAAGTACTTTTGTATGTCAGACAACTCACAGTCGCCGGCAATCACCATAACCATATTTTCAGCAATGATGTGTTTAGTATAAAAATCTTCCACATCATGTACTGATATAGTATTTAGAGATTCCATTGTTCCCAAGCTATCTTTGTTCCAATTCGTGCCATTTGCTAATACATTGTTCACGAAATTGTGTTCGTGTCTTTCAGGTTTTGAGTTTGCCTTTTTAATTTCGGAATAAATGATTTGCTTTTCCTTGCTCAATAGTTGCTCCGTTACATACATTTCGGAGATTGCGTGGTAGAAATGCTTATACATTTTAGGCAAATGTGATTTGATAGCGATTTCAGACTTTACGGCCATCCATGTGCATGATGTAGATGCATTTCGAAATCCTCCTACGGATTCCATAATACCCCAAAATTCTTCTTTGTGTACCTTCCTCGATCCTGCAGCAAGTAAGTGCTCTGCTAGATGTGCCAATCCTTCCTTTCCTGGCACATCATAAATTGAACCTGCGCGGATCATAAGATGTGCCCGAATCGGCGCATGTCGCTTTTGATAGAGAACAACCTTAAGCCCATTTTCAAGTACTGTTTCTTTTCGAGAAGCTGCAAAGTCTTTGAGACTGTATTTCTTTCGCATTATGTATTGTTTTAAAGATTATATAAATTAGTTTATAAACATTATGCTTATTTTATATCAAAAGTCAACAGCCTCGTTAGAGGCTGGTTTTTGTTAGGTTACATTTTTAATGGTTTACGATTTCGGCGCTTATGTTCACGCCGCGCCTTTACTTTTTCTCTCTCTTCTACTTCTCTTCCTGCAAAAGCAAGAATCTCTACAAGACACATGGTCTTGGGCCAATAGATCTTTTCCATAAAAGCGATGGGACAAACAAAGTGATTCCTAAAAAAATTGAACTTTTGACGAGTTGGTGGGTAATACCAATCCCTACGGATTTAATACGTATGATTTCATTGATTATTGTTGAAAACGATATCAACTGAAAATATACGACTACAGCACTAAGAATAGCGAGAACAATTTGAAAGAGGAAAAGACCTTTTTCATATTTCCATGCAAATGAAATAGATCGTCTAATGACGCGGAATAACTCTCTATACGATTCTTTTTCAACTGTTTCCATACCTACTCCGTCAAACCTACCGCCTCATACACTTCAAATATCTTTTTCATCGCGATGTCATTTGCCTTCATGGCGCCGCGGACGAGGATCTCTTGGACGAGTTTTGGATTGTCTTCGTATTTCTTGCGTCGCTCGCGCATAGGAGTGACGAAGGTGATGATGTCCTGGATCAGTATTTTCTTTGCATCCCCATAGCCGAGACCTTGAGCGTATTGGGATTTGAGTTCCTCTGATGGGTTAAAGAGTTTGTGAATCTGATACAGGATCAGATCATCGGGATTTTTCTCTTCATCCTTGCCACGAGAGTCAGTCGCAATACTCATCACCGCTTTGGTGATTTCTTCGTCAGTTCCAAAAAGCGGGATGGTGTTACCATAGCTCTTGCTCATCTTTTGACCGTCTGTGCCTGGCACAATTGCTACGTCTTCGAGAATAAGTTCGTTCGGAAGTTTGAAATGTTCTCCATACTGGTGATTAAACTTACCCGCTATATCTCGAGCATACTCAATATGTTGCTTTTGATCTTTGCCAACCGGTACTACATCGGCATCATATACGAGAATATCTGCTGACATAAGCACTGGATAGTTAAAAAGCCCCATCCCAGGCTCAATATCTTTGGCCAATGCATCCTTGTATGCATGCGCGCGCATCATAAATGGCACGGTCACGAGTGTATCAAATATCCAGGTCAGCTGCGTATGTGCGGGCACCGATGACTGCTTAAATAACAAGACCTTTTCTGGATCTAGTCCAATACCCAGATAATCAAGTATGAGATCGTGTGATAATTTTTGCATCTCATCTTTGTTTTGAATAAAGTTGAGCGCGTGCAAGTCAGCAATAAATATAATTGTTTCGTATTGATTCTGCAGCTCCACAAACTGCTTCATCGCTCCAAAATAGTTGCCAATATGTGGTCGACCTGTTGGCTTTACGCCTGAGATAAGCCTCTTAGGTGTGGATTTCATGTGTATATAGTACCAAAAATAGTGGATTTTTTAAAGCTAGGCAAAGTGGTACAATCTCTCTATGCAAAAGACTCAGAGTCTCACCAATCTTCGCGTTCCGCCACACTCCATCGAGAGCGAGCAGGCAGTACTTGGCGCGCTCATGCTCAGACCAGCCGCAATACACGAGATAGTTGACCTCCTCACGCCTGACATGTTTTATGCCAAAAAGCATGCAATTATCTTTCGTAATATTCTTGAGCTTTCACTGAAAAATGAGCCAATAGATGTACTCTCTATTGCCAACTGTCTCAAGGAAAAGAAGCAGCTTCAGGATATCGGCGGCAATGTGTATCTCAATGAGCTCATGTCAAATGTTCCCTCTACAGTCAATGTTCGTCATTATGCAGATATTGTCTACAAAAAGTATATCTTGCGATCACTCATCGATGCATCAGAATCTATTGCTACCCTTTCGTATGAAGAAAATGATATGGAAACAGCAGACATTCTCGATGCGGCTGAAAAGTCGATTTTCAAGGTGTCATCAAGTATGCAGACCAAAAACGCCTTTGTCTCTATCAAGCAGTCGCTCCTTGAAACAGTCGAGCAGATAGAATACCTCCGAGAAAACAAAGACGAGCTCCGTGGTGTCCCTACTGGCTTTGGCGATCTGGACAATCTTCTCGCGGGACTCCAAAAGTCCGATCTCATCATCCTCGCAGCCAGGCCTAGTATGGGTAAGACCACATTTGCGCTCGATATTGCGCGCAACGTTGCCCTTTCTGGTATTCCAGTGGGAATATTTTCGCTTGAAATGAGCGCACAACAGCTCGTCCAGCGTATGCTCTCTGCCGAGTCCCGCGTTGACGCATGGGCCATCCGTACCGGTCACGGCATCACCAACCAACATTTCACAACGCTCCAAGAAGCCGCATCGCGTCTCCAAAAGGCCCCAATATATATCGATGACCAAGCTGGAAACTCCATAGTCAAAATGCGCTCTGTCGCCCGCCGGCTCAAAAGTGAGCACGGACTTGGGCTCATTGTGGTGGACTACCTCCAGCTCATGACGACGAGCAAAAATTATGACTCCATGGTCAACCAAGTGACTGAAATCTCCCGATCTCTTAAGCAGCTCGCCCGTGAGCTCGACGTGCCCGTACTCGCGCTCTCACAGCTTTCTCGTAACGTGGAGCAGCGCGGTGGCAAACCACGTCTCTCTGACCTCCGTGACTCTGGATCCATTGAGCAAGACGCAGATCTCGTGATGTTCATTCACCGAGACGACCGTTACAAGGATGAAAAGGACGGCATTGCTGATATCCTAGTCGAGAAGCATCGTAACGGTGCGGTTGGCTCAGTACAACTCCTCTTTGATGGCAAGACGACCAGCTTCCTCCCACTCGACAAGGAGCATGTTGACTACGGTGTTAAAAAGGCGACATCGTTTGATGACTTTTAATCTATGGATCAGCAACTCGAGCGCCTTACGCAGCTCTTTCTTAAATTCCCGGGCATCGGACAGCGCCAGGCAGCTCGCTTTGCCTATTTCATACTGACACAGCCGGAACACTACGTTGCAAGCCTTGCCCGTACTCTCCTTGATACAAGGCAGCAGGCGCATACCTGTACTCGCTGTTTGCGTATATTTGAAGGGTCTGGAGACAGATGCGATATCTGCGCAAATCCTAGCCGTGACCAAAGCAAGCTGCTGGTCGTAGAAAAAAGCCAGGATATTGATAGCTTCAAGAAGACTGACTACAACGGACTCTTTTTTGTACTCGGCGGCCTTATCCCAATAGTCCAGAAAAATGTACTGGCCGGTACCAATATTGATAAGCTCAAAGAACGTGTTGCCTTTGAGTCCATGGCGGACTATGAGGTCATCCTTGCCTTCCCCCTTACCCCAAACGGCGATCATACTGATACCATCGTGCGCGAAATGCTCGCACAATACCCTATAGAGCTCTCAAGTCTTGGCCGCGGCCTCTCAAGCGGTACCGAGCTCGAGTATGCAGATGCGGCGAGCCTTAATGCATCGCTTAAGAAGAGAGAATAAAAAAGCCCCGGAATTACCGGGATCTTTTTTTATTTGATAGCAGTAATCTTTACCTTAAAGAATGGCTGGCGGTGGCCATTTTTCTTTTGGTAGCGTGACTTTTGTTTGTACTTCAGCACTGTCACCTTTTGTGCGCGGCCGATAGTCGTGATTTCAGCAGTAACACTTGCACCCGACACTGTAGGAGCGCCGATAATAGTGTCTGAGCCTGAGTCTGAGAGAAGCACTTGGTCAAACGTAACGCTGTCACCTTTTTTGAAATCCCCTGCGAGCTTTTCGATAGTGAGAGTATCTCCAACCTGGGCAATATATTGCTTGCCGCCGGTCGCAATAACTGCAAAGCCGTCAGTTTTTGGAGCCTTTTTTGCGACTGCTTTTTTAGCCGGTGCCTTAGTTTTAGTTGTTTTTGCGACTGCCATAGTAGAGCTCATTATACTTATTTACGGCGTATTTGCAAGCATGGTACACTAAGGCCATGATAACTCGCTTTGCAGCCAATGGCCTCACCTGGATAGACCTAGAGAACCCTACCGCAGACGAAACCCTCCATATCTCAGAGGAATTTGGCATTCCAAGCCTTGTCAGTCATGAACTGATCGATCATACGGTCCGCTCAAAAGTTGATTTATACAACGACTTTTTGTACCTCGTCCTCCACTTCCCCATCATCGGGACAAATGTGCCGGTCGCCACAGAGCATGAGGTAGACTTTATTGTTGGAGAAAAGTTCCTGGTGACCGTACGGTATGAAAAGATAGAGGCACTCCACTCATTTGCGAAACTGTTTGAAAACAATGCACTCGCCAACCAAACCGCAATGACTAGTCATGGCACGTTTCTCTTTATGCAGCTTACAAAGCTGCTTTACCACAATTGTTTTCACCAACTCGAAGGCCTCACCAAAGACCTCAAGAAAATAGAAAGCACCATCTTTGCCACCAAGCATCCTTCGTCAGTTGTGCGAGAGCTCTCCAAGATATCTCACCAGCTCCTCGACTTCAAACAGTCAGTGCGATTTCATGGAGAAGTGCTTTCATCATACCTCTCAGCGAGCAAGCGCCTATTTGGAGATGAATACACTTACTACGGCGAAATGGTCGGCAACGAGTACAGAAAGGTTGGCTCAATGCTTGAGAGTTTGCGCGATGTCCTCGCAGAACTCCAGCGCACCAATGACACTCTCCTCTCTACCACGAGTAACGAAATCATGAAAAACTTCACTATCATGACATTTGTCATGCTTCCGCTCACGCTCATCACGGGAGTCTTTGGTATGAACATGGCGCCTGGCATCCTCTTTATAAAAAGTATGTCTGACTTTTTCTTTGTAATAGGGGCAATGACTATCACAGGGCTTGTGCTATTCTTATTTTTCAAGATTAGACGATGGATATAGGTATGGGACTCCGGCTCTACAATACACTCACCCGCTCAATAGAGGAATTCACGCCACTACACCCGCCAACGGTGACTATGTATGCGTGTGGTATTACAGTCAACAATTACACCCATCTTGGTCATATGAAAAAATATATTGGTGACGATATTTTGCGTAGAACGCTTACACTTTTCGGATATAGCGTAAATCATGTTATGAACATTACGGACGTAGGACACCTCACTGACGATGGTGACAATGGCGAAGATAAACTTGAAAAAAATGCAGTACGCGAGGGGAAAACAGCATGGGAAATAGCAAAGTTTTATACTGACTATTTTCACAATACAATGAGTGCAATCAATGTACTGCCGCCCACGCACGAAACAAAAGCAACGGAACACATTCCAGCAATGATTGAATTGGTTGAGAAACTTCTACAAAAGGGGTATGCGTACGAAACTACCCATGCTATTTATTTTGATGTGTCCAAAGATTCTGAGTACGGGAAATTATCTCGCCAAAAACAAGAAGATAAAGAGGTTGCTGTTCGAGGTGAGATTGTGATTGATACTGATAAACGCAATCCTGCAGATTTTTCACTTTGGTTTAAACGAATTGGAAAATTTGAAACTCATACTATGTATTGGCCAAGTCCGTGGGGTGACGGGTTTCCCGGATGGCATATTGAGTGTTCTGCAATGTCGATGCAATATCTTGGAGAGACCATCGATATTCACACCGGAGGTATTGAACATATTCCTGTTCACCATGAAAATGAGATAGCCCAGAGTGAGTGTGCAACAGGTCATGAATTTGTAAGATATTGGGTCCATCACGAAATGCTACTTATTAATGGTGAAAAGATGAGTAAGAGTAAGGAAAACTTTGTTACGCTTGATGATATTTTGGCTCGCAACATAGACCCAGTTGCTATGCGTTTGGTTGCAATGCAGACTAGTTATCGTAAGCCGCTCAACTTCACCTGGGAGGCGCTCCATGCCGCAGACCTCCAGCTCAAAAAGCTTCAAAAATTTGCTTCACACCAAGAAACTATAGGCACAGTATCCTCTCTCTATATAGATCAGTTTACAGATGCGCTATCAGACGATCTCAACACTGCTCGTGCACTCGCAGTGCTCTGGGAGCTCATGGGCGACGCTACACTGGATGATGCAGACAAATGGGCGACACTCCTAAAATTTGATGAAGTGTTCGGTCTTGATCTTGCTGTTTTACCAAAATTCATTATTACCCATGAGGCACAAGCGCTTGTAAAAAAGCGCGATGCAGCCCGAGCGATAAAGGACTATGCCGCATCAGATGAGCTCCGCAAAAATCTCGAAGCGCTTGGCTACGAGGTACTCGATACTCCAAACGGTACCGAGCTACAGTGACGGCAATACTACCTTAAAGACTGATCCCTTGCCCAATCCTTCACTTTCAATGACGATGTCGCCTTTATGCGCGAGTGCTATCTGCTTTGCAAGATAGAGCCCAAGCCCTGATCCTCCAGTATTCATCTTGCCGCCCTCACCTCGTGAGAACTTTTCAAATAGTTTTGCCTTTGTTTCTGGTGAAATACCTACACCATTGTCTTTGACCGCAAACTCTATAGTACCGTCAACACGAGTTAGTGATATATCTACCGTTCCGCCTTCCGGGGTGTATTTGATACTGTTATCAGTGAGATTGAGGAGTACCTGTTTGATTTTCACAGCATCGGCGAGAGTCATAAATTTTTCATTTTCTGCAACGTGCATAGTAAAATTAATTTTTTTGTTTTGCGCTGGAATCTGCATTTCTGCAAATAACGTTTTTACGAGTGGCGCGAGGTCAACCTCAGACATTTCATATTTCATTCCTCCCTGCTCTATTTTTGAGACATTGAGCAGGTCCTCGACAATACTGACCAAGCCTTGCGCAGAAGTATAAATACGCTTTACTGGCTCAGCTATTTTTTCGGGCATTTCTCCAAAAGATCCCTCGATAAGCATTGACGAGTACCCCTTGATCGCAGTGAGAGGACTACGAAGCTGGTGAGATGCAAGTGAAAGAAACTCGGTTTTGAGTTTGTCCACACTTTTCAATTTTTCATTGGCATCGGCAAGGTCGATGTTTGATTTCTCAAGCTGATGAGTTAGATCTCCTAGTCGCTTATTAAGCTTAACAACCTCCAAGTTTTGCTTGTAGAGCTCTTCGGTTGCTTTCTGAAATTCATCTGAGGAGGGATCGCTAGACATAAGGCTTAGGCAAGACTTGCAGGAAGCTCTTCGGGGGTAAGCTGACTAATGAGTGCAATTACTGCATTTTTGCATACCTGGTGAGACGCCTTTCCAAAAAGTCTTTCGTACTGCGCGACAAGATCATCCACAACTTTTTGCGGTCGTGTTTGTGGCGAGATGGTAATAACACCTTGCTCATGCACCTCAAGCCCCTCGACTTTGTTTGCCTCAATCCATGCAAGCGGACCGATGATGAGTTCCTGCTCTTTGATTATTCGTGTGATAATTTGAGTAAAGATATCCATATACTAACTCTGCGGTTATGCGTTTCGAATTTTATAAAATACAGATCCGAGACGAATCAAGCTAATAGTCATTAGGAAGTATGCAAGGAAGTAAATGTAATCAACATTTTGACTGCCCGTATAGGTACCGTTACTGGTCTGTAGCAAAAAGACAAAATCAGCAACATATTGAACTACGAGCGCCGCAATAAAAAGTACAATTGGCTTCCTCATGACACCACCAAGAAAGTTTCGTGAGCTAATATACGCAGATACCGCAAGTGCTACGTAGATAACCTGACCAATCGGATATCCAAAATCAAGGAATGTGGTCAGTGGCGAAGATGGATCCACGCTGTAGTCCTTAAGAAATAGAACATAGGTCATAATGAGTAAGGCAATCGGAAGCAGTAGATACACTACCTTTTTTGAAAATGATTTTAATGAATCATGTACACCCATAGCACGTGATAGAAGCACTATTGCATAGATATAAAAGAATATACTTCCAAAGAAGCCAGCATCGGCCAAAGATGGGTACGGAGCCTCAACTCCTATATAAAAGAAGTAACTAAATACTGATTGTCCAAATGCCTGTAGAAATAGTCCAATAGCAAACATTATATTTGCACGGCCAAGTACGCTTTTCCATCCACCCCAAATTCTTGAGTAATACAATCCATAAAACGCACCTACAAGCGCGACAATTTGATACGAAGCTGCCCATACCTGCGCACTAGTACTCTCAGGATCTGCATGTACTACATGCAGATATAAAAACCATCCAGTAAAGAAGATAAATAAAATTGTTGGAATAATGATAAATTTATGAGCCAGCGTTGCCTTTGCTTCTTCCATATACTAAAAGTATATACTATCCATTTTTAAAAGAAACACTGTACTTTCTCAAAAAGTGTGCCAAATGGTACGAGCTTTTGGTTCTCCGAAGACTTGGCAATCCGAGGTCTTGCTCATCATTATAATAATGCACTCCAAGATCAAAGAAATTGTTTGTGCTTGTTTTCATCAAAAATTGCATGGCGCCTTTGTGTGCAATATTTGTTTTACCAAAGTGTGAGATACAGTACTTGTCTGCAACACGCTCATCTATCATAAAGCCGCTGAGCTCTCCATCAACAAAGACACTGAAACAAATGACAGAATCTAAAAGCTCCTTCGGGGCAGAAAAGATACGTTTTAGAGCAAGGTATTCGTTAAAAAAATCATCGAGTTCATTTGCCGCAAGGTTTTTTTCAGATTTATTTTTTATCCAAAGCTGTACTAGAGCAATGAGTCGCTCCTGATTTTCTTCTTGTGTGATATCGAGTATTTTTTGTTCGTAGGTGTGGTTTTGCTCAAAATAACGAACTGACTTGCGATGGCTTTTATGCGTACCACCCTCGTAGGTTTTAACCTTTTCGACTTCGTATATATAATCAAAATGATCGCGCTCCTCTTCTATCGAGAACGTATTGGTATCAAGTAGACTCGCACTGACCTCTGGTACGAGACATAGTTTTGCCTGTATATCATGTGCCTTGCAGTACTCAAGAAGTGTAGTAGCAGTTTCATTTACGTTTGTGGTACCGATGAATGAATAGAATGGTTGGCCCGTCAGATAGTCGTTAAATCGTACAACGAGATTGCCATAGAGCATCGACAATCGCATTTCTCCCTTAATATCCCACGACCACATTGAAATAAAGTTGAAATCAGAATAAGGGGGATATTGCCCGGTAAGCTGGCGTACCTCATCGCGATCACTGAGTTCAAGAGGCTTAAATTCTGGAAATGTTGGAATCATAAACGGTCTAAAGAATATAGCACAAAAAAGAGTTCTTAGTATGCCATCAGGATTGCTCCGATGACCATTATGACAAGGCACAACGATTTATAGAGTATTGTCGGCCTTGAAATATCTTCTTTTAGAATATGCGGGAAATATAAGGTTGTCACAATACCAAGAAGAAACACAATAACAGGTTGCGCTACCTCAAGTACAAGTATGAGAGCTACAGGAACAGCGAGCACAGCATAGTTTGCAATCAGGTTTCCAACAATAGTTGCAGTTTCTGAGAAGGCGTTAATAGCAAGCGTCTGTCTTCCTCCCTTTCGCAACATGCCCATAAATCCATCTCGGTAACTTTTTATAAAAATGAGTACCATCAGTCCTGCAATGAACAGACCGATATGCTCCCAAAACGTTGCCTGCCAAAAGCTTGTTGCCTCTGCAACAAACTTAAACAATGTGATCCAAAGCGCAATCAATAGCGAAGAAACGACCATTAGCCCAATCAGCTTCCATTTGACTGAGTAGGTACCGAGCGTTTCCCCGTTTTCGTCCTTGTCCTTTTTTACAGAGAATATGAGCCCTCCAATGATGACAATAAGTCCGCCAATAATCTGCATTGTAGTAAGTGTCTCTCCTAAAAAAAGATACCCGAACAAGTACCCAAAGAGTGGCACAGTTAGAAACCATGGGATAACATATGACACCTCCTCATCTGCAAGTGCATTAAGATAAAATACGATCCACAACAGGTTGCATACACCGGCGATAAGTACTATCCAAAGACTATGCCAGGAGATAGCAACGCTGTTTCCTAGAAAGACGTACACAAGCGCGGAAACAATGATTGCAAAGACGCTTGAAAATATAACCAGTGCTCCCACAGGGTGGCCTATTGCCTTATTTTTTTCAGTTAGGTAATGGTCGGAAATATTTACAAGTGACCACAGAAATACGGAAATAAATGTTAAAAAAATCCACATACTACTTACTCAATATCTGCTAAAGGATATCTCGTTCCACGCTTCACAAAATTTACTTCTATGTCTTTTGCTTGAAATGCGTTTCTGAAATATTCGATAATATATTCAATATCCATGCCATTTTTACAGGTATAGATATCTGCGCTTAGGAATTCTCGACCTACAAACGTATGAATACTCAAATGACTTTCCATGATGACCACAAAGCCACTCCACCCACCCGGGTCCTTTTTGCCATTATCCTCTGCAAAGTACACCTCAGGCTTTGATAAAAGATGCATGCCGAGTTCTGACGGAAGTTCGCGCAGCACTTTTTCTACGAGCTCACGGGAGTTTAGAAGTTCCTTGTTTGCACCATAACAATCAAGCATAAGGTGCTCACCGAACGTAGTTGTTTCCATTCCGTTATTTGACCACATATACATAAAAAAAACAACCGGCACGAATGCCGGTCGAAATGACTAAATACTTACCTTAATACTATAAAAGATACTCCAATAAGTCCGGATGTACCCATAACCCCATACGTGCGAAGCACTACCCCTTCTGCGAGTCTGAGATTGAACTCAGCACGCACGCCTGAGGCGCTATGGGCCTGATAGTGCGCTCCGATCGCAATGTTTTTAGTAATGCTATACACGATATAGTGCTGCATCCACCAAGGATCATCTGACCCGAAGGCATATGCAGGGTTGAGCTGAATACATACCTTACCCTCAGCAAGCTGTTGATCGGGAAGATTTTCCATCCAGATATAAAGCTGTGAGTAGTACGTATTTTTTTCTCCTTTAGTGGATGAAAAAGTAGTGCCCAGCCCCATACCTGCTTCCCAATAAAATTTGGGATGCACATCAGAATTACTTGCAAATACTACACCCGCCCCCGCGTCAAGGTAGCCAGGGTATTTACCCACATCTATGGATATTCCAAAGCGGTCTGTGAGCTTATAGGACGTGTAGTTGGTGAGATAGTATTCACCTTTGTACAGCATCTGGTGTTCAGTAATAGAATACAATCTCTGACCTGTTACAGTCGCTCCAAAAAGCGCAAAAAGAGTACACAAGATTACACATTTCATGGTTCTTATTTTTTTGAAACAATACCATGAAATATTTTTTTAGTCAATACTACTCCTTAGGTTTTAGCAGTGGAAACAACTGTGTTTCGCGAAGCGGCTTGTCGACAAGGAATGCAAAGAGTCGCTCGCCAAATCCAAATCCGCAGGTCGGCGGCATGCCGTGCTCAAGTCTTTTCACCGAGCCCTGCGAGTATTGCAATCAAGAGTTCGTGTTGCATTATGCATTCAGCTATACCACGAAACCCGAAATACGACATATTTATCCTCGCCTCGCTTCGTGATTTGTTCTTGTATAAAGATCTCGACTGGCAGCTATTGACATTTTATTATTTAAATATATTGTTTAATAAAAAATTAAATAATGATACATGTAAGCCTTCCGCTCCAACCAAAACTCAAAGCCCCGGCAGAATCTTTATTTACTCCTTTGTCAATTCAACAATCGTCTGGAATTCGTATTTTGTCACTTACTACCATGAATGCCGATCCATCGGAATCAGAAGCCTATAAAACTCTTGTTTTACAAAAAATTGCCCCTTTTGACGGTTTTTTCAAGGACGCTGATCCATCGTTTCTGTTATATTTGCAACATAGAGTACCTGCGCTTAAAACTACTGTGCACCCACAAGTAGTCACAACCTGTACTTGCAAAATGTTTGAAGAAATATCAGGAATACGCATGTATAACCAGCGAAGGGTTCAGGAGCACGTTTGCACATATTGCGAAACGCCGCTTTTTGAAGAAGAAATTGAAGTTCTTAGCTTATCCTTGGATAATACTCTTCCCTTTATTTCTGAAAACCAACAATGGGTCAAGAATGATCTCACTAGTTTTAGAGAACGAAACAATGGAGTACGGTATAAAATTAGCAAGGAGAGCGGACCGATAAAAATCAAATTGGGTACAAAAGTTTTTGGCCTCAAACATCAGGTAGTATGGGCATACGGGCTTGTTTATTTGAGCAACCTTTGGGGAAAAAAGGATATTACACTCCACTTTGTACATCGAGTTTCCAGCCAGGCATTTCTGTGTGGGTTATTGGCAAAAACCATCGAGCCATCACTGCAAATACACCTCAAAGGATTACCCTGTGTTTGGCTTGATACCAAGAAAAGTATTTCAGAGATAACCAAAGAAGACATCGGTAAAATGACAAAAGGGTTCTTAACAAGTAGAAAGGAGTTGCGAGTATAAGCCGACCTATTGATTAATTGGTCGGCTTTTTGTATGTCTGTACTATAACCTTGTGGATGAGTGTTTTTTGGGTGATGGTATTCATCGGCTTTCCAGTTATGGCAGCAATCACGTGCTTTGCCTCTGCAAGTGTATCAAAGGTAACATTGATTTTCATATATTCAGTAGCAAATCCAAGCAATGCAAAATAGTCGTTATTTTCAGATACATATTTCTTATCAAATTCACCAAAAAACTCAGTAAGATCATCAAGTGCAGTTATACCGATACGGATAATAATTCCACTGTCAGATAGTACACGTTTCATCTCATGAACGGTTTCGTTGGGCGAAAACGAACCCCACGTCGATATTATTACATCGACGCTTTTATCAAGAAGCGGTATATGTGCGGCATCAGCAAGAAGATATTCTATATTGGAGATTTTTTTGTTATTTTTCCTTGCGAAAGTAAGGAGTTCAGAAGAATTATCAAGTGCATATATTTTTTTAAAAACCTCGCTCAACTGATTAACATATTTACCAGTACCACAACCAATATCGAGGAGAGTATTTGCTCCAACAGAAAGATCAATGATTTTCTGCAAAATCAACCCCTCTTGGTCTTCGGCGAGACTAAATTGATGGTATATATTTGCACGTTTCTTATAAATACTATGAAAATTGGTACCGGTTCCCTGCTTTCTGTGCGGGAAATGATGGTACATACCAATTTCTGTAAGAGCATATTTATCAAATATCTCACTGCAATGAGAACACCTGATCGGATCAGGATATACCTCTTGGGTTTCTTTAAAAAAATTTTCTATAGTATCAAACCTCCATTCTTTTGAAAGAGATATTTGTTGTCGAAGACTTAATACTTTTTTGCAATTTTTACAATAAAACATAACCTTACAAAAATTTTGCTATCGCATATAACTGTTCCCTGCTTACCCTGTTGAATGACAGGTGTCCGGCATCTACCTTTTCAAGCGGAATATTATTTTTATCACAGAAACTCTGAATTTCGGAAATTGAAATTTGATCGTCGTGCACACCATGGATTATATATGTTTTATCCCTCGCCTGAGTAATTGATGGGGTCTCGTTAATAAATGCAGCAAACTCTCCTGGAGCAAATCGATACCAATGCTTGTCTTGTTCATATAAGAAATTTGGTAAAGTCTCAATACCCTTGACTGCTCGAAAATTGAGTACAGGAGAAACCGCGATTATTTTATTTACTAGCATGCGATGAGTCTCATCAATACCCAGTACAGCATACCCTCCATAGCTATTCCCAATGATTTCAATTTCATCATATGTATGATCTTGAGAAAATGCTTTTATAACCCCAGAAAGTGCTTTTATTGGGTCACCAAAAGCAATGCTGTCGCTCATACCAGTTGCGGGATAATGAAATGTTGCAACGTCATAGTTTCGTATCGCAAAAAAGGTAGCTATTTCCGATTCATCATAATGACTTGGCCAGCCGGATGCGAGAATAACAAGTTTTTTTGTTAAGGGCACTTTTCGTAACTCAATATGTATACCCTCGGCAGTAAATGATGAGATGGTTATTCTTTTCTGCACAATATCCAAAAAAGAAAAATAATACCTCTGATATATATCAAAAATATCGCTCCACGGAGCGTCATTTTGCCCCTCTTCTAATAAAAATTTGATATCGCTTGCAACTACAGGTACTTTAGTCAAGGCAGCTACGACTTTTTCAAGCTCTGTTTTATCTTGAATTTTGATACATTCTCCGTTGTATATAAGCCAAAAATCAGCAAGCATAAGTAGTAATTTTTTCCTATGAAATCTGCTGTCAATGCTATTAATAGCATCATCGGCCTGAGTCTTTTTTGCTCTAAAATAATAATATTGCGCTTTCTGCAAAACACTTATCACTTGACTTGAGTATTTGGGGAAATAATTAAGAAATGGATTTTGTCCATAAAGCACTTGTGACTCTTTTTGTAAGAACTTTATAAAAAACTGACCGTGCGAATCATGAGAAAAATAATCAGCTCGAATGTCGGAAGTATTTATTATTTGAATATCCATCTCTATTGAATAGTGCTTCATTTGTTCTCCTACAAAAGAAAAATCGCCAATAGTCTCCCTTTCTTTTAAAACAATAATCAGATCAAGGTCGTTCGGTTTTTGAGATTTTGTAGTTGTAGACCCGTATAACAAAACGGCATCTAAACGACTACCGAAGAATTCAAGTGCTCTAGTGGTTATTGTATTTGCAATAGCTCTATAATCCATATTGTATGCTTCTACACAGTCTTTCCCAGGAGGGATCACCCCGCTGAACCCTGCAAGTATTGCAGTCAATTATACCATACCTACGGATTTTTCATAGACTAACATCAACTACACGCTTTTGGCACCTCCCCTTCCCCAAGCTGCGTAATCAACCCCGCCACTGCATGCTTGCACACTTCGTGTGATGCTTTGCCAAAGAGGCGTTCGTATTGCGCGACGAGGTCGTTGATGATGTCTTGGACAGCGGATTACCGCGTCGACTCCATGAGCCACTCCCACAACGGGACAACCTGAATGGTCACTCCACCCTTTTCTACCTCCCGTTTTTCATTCCACGTAATTAGTGTGAGTTTTGTGACATCCAGTTCCTCTCCGGCCTCGACAAGCGCTTTTATCTCCCGCCCTAAGGTATCAGGATTGCTCACATCATACGACGTCTGTATAAGCTCTACCACCTTATATCCTTCTTTCCGGACGAAATCTATTTCTCGATCATTGCGGGTTTTGTAATAAAATAATTCGCGGTTTGGCTGATTGCCCCTTTTTACCAATTCTATGAATACGAGGTTTTCCATCAGCTTGCCAGTGTTTGGAGAATGCTGGACTGCTTTCGCAGTAACAAGACCATTATCTACAACGTATGTTTTCTTTGGAGATTGAAGTCTGCTGCCGGCTTTTGTTGAATGTCGATCGAGGGAGAAAATCACATACGCCTCGGTGAGATACCCGAGATATTTTGATACTGTCACATCGCTTTTGAATGCAAGTACATTGGCCAATTTTCGAGCGGTATACTGGCTTGCAACATTGTTTATAAGATATGAACCAAGACCATCTATCTGTTTAGAAAAACGAACATTGTGACGCTTGATAACGTCCTTAAAAAGGACTGAATCAAAAAACATATCAAGATACCCTCGTGGTTCGAGGTCTTTGATAACAACCTCTGGATACCCTCCGTTGGTCATGTACTGGATTATATATCCCTGAAGTGTTGCTTTTTCTTCAGGCAGAAGCATGTTGTCTGCTCTGAATTTATACTGTTTCGCTTTTAGAATTTCCTTGAAATCAAATGGCAATATTTCTATCGGAATATGCCTGCCGGTAAGGTGCGTTGCAAGTTCTTTTGAAAGAAGCGAGGCATTTGATCCGGTAAGTACGAGATTATATCCTGCTCGGTGCAGACGATTGGCAAATAGTTCCCAGCCCGGCAGGTTTTGTATTTCATCAAGGAAAATGTATTTCGTATCTCCATAGACTTGTTTGAGTTCCGAAAGGAGTTCGTCGAGATCAATCTTTTCGTCGACAAGCGATTCATCGTCGAAGTTGAAATACGCAAAATCCTGCCCTTTGAGAAGCATCAGAGCAAAGACGGATTTTCCCGCTCGGCGAGGACCGAGAATGACTTTTATCAAGTCCGAAGAGAGCCATTTTTCCATGTCTTTCTCCTTGGTTCTCTCTATGTATGGAAGCGACAAAAGTCTGTCTCGATCCTCTTTTTGCTTGAAAACAGTTGATTTTAGCATAATATGTATATTGTACTATGCATTTTATCCCTTTTCTGCATAGTATGCCTAGTATACTATGAGGTTTTGGGAGAAGTCAACGATCTTTTGAGTCCAGCAAGGACGGTCCTTGCTTGACTCTATTTTCAAAAAGTCAAGAAACCGAACGCACTACTCTCTTGGTTTCAGCAATGGAAACAACTGCGTTTCGCGGAGCGGTTTGTCAACAAGGAACGCAAAGAGTCGCTCGCCAAATCCAAATCCGCACGTCGGCGGCATACCGTGCTCGAGCATGTCGACGAATTCCCATTCAGGCATCATCGCTTCGTCGTCTCCCCGCTCGATCATCTCTTGCTGTTGTGTAAATCGTGCGCGCTGATCAACTGGGTCATTGAGCTCGCTGAAGCCATTTCCAACTTCAGATCCTGCAATAAGTACTTGGAATCGTTCAGTCACACGAGGATCATCTGAGGCAGACTTTGCAAGCGGAGATACAAGCTTGGGTACGCGCACGAGAAATGCAGGACCAGATATATTTTTCCGGCAGTACTTCCAGAGCGTATCAGTCAGGCGCTCCTTGTTGGTACCGGTGTATTTCACACCGAGTTCGTCGAGCTTTGCAGTCATGTCGGATTCTGAGGCATCGAGTACATTGATACCAGTTTGTTTCTCTATTTCCTGTACGTAGTTTATTTTCTTCCACTCATCGTTTAGGTCAAAGGTATGTCCTCGGGTAGTAAATGTTGTCGTACCAAACACTTCCGTCGCGATACGCTTATAGAGTTCCTCCACAAGTCTCATACCCTTTTCATAGTCGGCATATGCCCAGTAGAACTCCATGTTGGTAAACTCCTGGAGATGATCAGGACTACTTCCTTCGTTGCGGTACACTCGTCCGATCTCAAAGGTCTTGGGAAACCCGGCTGCCATCAGGCGCTTCTGCCAGAGCTCGCCGACTGAGATGCGCATGAACACATCGAGGGCAAAGTCCTTGTGGAATGTCTTGAATGGATTGGCCTCGGCACCGCCAGTCGTGACCTCGAGCGTCGGCGTTTCGACTTCCATAAATCCGTGCTCCTTCATGAAGGTGCGCGTCACGTCCCAAAACTTCGCCTTCTTCTCAAACATTGCGCGGAGCTCTGGGTTGGTGAGGATGTCGAGGTATCGCTTGCGGTAGCGCTCATCATCATCAGTGAGGCCATGCCATTTCTCAGGAAGCGGAAGGAGTGACTTGGTAAGCATACTCCAACCCGATACAAAGAGCGCCTTTTCACCACGCTTGGTCGTGTATGCAATACCTGTTGCCTCAACGAAGTCACCGACATCAGTTGTGTCATTCCAGAGCTGATACAGGTCGGAGTCCATCTCATCACTCTTTAAAAAGAGCTGCATCGTGCCCGTGCCATCAAATATATCTGCAAATGCGAGCCCACCCTGTCCGCGCTTACTCATGATGCGCCCTGCAAGTGTGACAACTTCCTTGGGCTCCTCAAGAAGTGAGAACTCGTCAATAAATATATCTATGGGGTGAGTGCGTGCAGTAGTCGCCGGGTATGGATTAATACCTTTTGACTCAAGTAGTGCCTTCTTTTTCAGCCGTTCATTTCGCAGTTCTTCAGTCGATGCCATATGAGCAAATTGTACTAAAAAATAGATTTTTGTACATTCTTTGACTTAGCACCTTTAGAGACTATAATGAGTTCAAATTGTAAAACCAATGGCAAATGAATCACTCTCAAAGCTCCATAAAGGCTTTAATATTCGTACAGCAACCGATAGGCCCATGGAAATTAAAAAAACCGGTAAAGTTCACTATGCAAAAATTTATCCATATGGTACTCAGATTTGTGTAGCAGATACAAAGGATGACCCAGATGATTTTACTATCGTCACAATCAAAAAAATTCCCGATAGGGAACTAACGAGTCAGGATTATTTGCATATTACAAAAGTTAACTGGAATACCGCAGAGGGTATTATTAAAAATTAAGAAGTTGCTAAAAGCTTACCAAGTACAGTTATGTGCTTGGTTTTTATATTCCCTCCTTTTTAAGCTCCTCTATCACCTCCTTTGCATGTTTTGAAAGTTTCTCGGGAAGCTTGATGTCGAGCTTGATGATGAAGTTGCCGCGTTTGTGGCTTGAGACTGGGACACCTTTACCTTTAAGTGTGACACTATCGCCGACGCGAGTGCCTGCAGGGATCGTGATCGACTCCATACCATCGAGCGTCTCGACTGCATATGTCGCACCGAGAAGCGCATCGGTGAGCTTGATCGGGAGCGTTGTCACCAAATCAGACTTCTCACGGCGTATGCTCTTGTGCGGCGCAACGGTGATGTGCACATACAGGTCACCAGACTGTCCGCCCTGTATAGCCTCCCCCATACCCGCAAGTCTGAGGGTCTCGCCATTTTGGATGCCTGCCGGGATAGCTATTTTGATAGTGCGTTCTTCGTTTACAACACCGCGGCCGTGGCAGTGCTTGCAGGCAACTTTTGGAATTTTACCAGTTCCATGACACTTATCGCAGATCTCGTTTGTCGCGATAGATCCGAGAATAGTACGCTGAATATTTCGCACCTGCCCCTTACCCTGACACTGCGTACAGGTTTCTAGATGTGTTCCAGGCTCAGCACCATTTCCTTTGCATGTGCTGCAGGTAGAAGGCTTTTTAATTTTGATTGAATGCTCAATACCAAACACGGCATCTTTGAAGCTGACCTGTACCGTGGTCTGTAGATCTGCCCCACGGCGCGACCGTGCGCGACTTCCTCCTCCAAAAAAGTCTCCAAACATATCCCCAAGATCAAATTCAAATCCATGCTGACCTTGCCCAAAGCCACTGAAATCAAATCCTCCAAATCCTTGTCCGCCTCCACCCATCTGCGGTCCTTCTGAGCCAAACTGATCATACTGCGTGCGCTTTTGGTCGTCTGAGAGCACCTGGTATGCCTCATTTACCTCCTTGAACTTTGCTTCGTCACCACCGTTTTTGTCGGGGTGATACTTATGCGCCATTTTGTGAAATGCCTTTTTGATTTCATCTTTTGATGCGCCTTTTTGGACGCCGAGTGTTGCGTAATAGTCTTTTGCCATGTGAGGATTATACCACAGACTTGTCAAAAGAAAATGCCCGCTGGATGGGGCAATTCTTCTTATCGGTGACGCATTGAGACAGTCTTGCCGTCCTTCTTGCGATTCTTTTTTGCTGCAATTTTTCGCTTCTTGTTCATGTGTAAACTATAGCATATTTTGGAAATAAAAAAAGCCTCAATAATAGGCTTTTTTTATTTTTATGACTATTTTGTTTCTTCGCCAGTCGTATCAGTCGCTTGGGCATCCTTTGGTGCTGACTGCTCACCTGTTGTCTGCTCGGGCTGGGGAGCGTTTTTCTGAATGTGTTCACCAATCTTTTGCATTTCAGTAGAAAGTGCATTTGTTGCGGCTTCCATTGCAGCTTTGTCAGTTCCCTCTTTAGCTTTCTTTGCTTCGTCAATCTTTGCCTGGACGCCTGACTTGATCTCGTCAGTAATGTTTGCGCCGTGCTCAGTGAGCGCTTTCTCTGCAGAAAAGATCATCATATCTGCGGTGTTCTTTGCATCGGCAAGCTCTTTCTTTTGCGCATCTGCTGTTGCATTCATTTCTGCATCCTTTTTCATTTTCTCAATGTCTTCTGGAGTAAGTCCTGATGATGCCTCAATACGGATAGACTGCTCTTTGCCAGTTGCCTTGTCCTTAGCTTTCACAGACAGTATGCCGTTTGAGTCCACATCAAAGGTGACTTCAATTTGCGGCATGCCGCGTGGCGCTGGCGCAATACCGTCGAGCACAAATCGTCCGAGAGACTTGTTGTCTGCTGCCATTGGACGCTCACCCTGCGTGATATGGATCTCAACTGACGGCTGATTGTCAGTCGCAGTAGAAAAGATCTGACTCTTTGAGGATGGAATAGTAGTGTTGCGCTCAATAAGCTTGGTTGCGACACCTCCCATGGTTTCGATACCGAGAGAAAGCGGGATCACATCAAGAAGGAGCACATCTCGCACATCACCCTGGAGCACACCACCTTGCACTGCTGCTCCAAGCGCAACCACTTCATCTGGGTTGATAGAGCGATTTGGTTCTTTGCCAAACAGCTTCTTTACTTCCTCTACGATCTTTGGCATGCGCGTCTGTCCTCCAACGAGAATGACTTCATTGATCTCGCTCATCTTGAATGGACTTGCCTCAACTGCGCGCTTGGTGATCTCAATAGATCGAGCGATGTACTCATCTGCGATAGACTCAAGCTGTGCACGGGTCATTTTGAGCAAGAGGTGTTGCGGTCCTGCGTCAGTACTCGTGATGAATGGAATATTGATTTCAGTTTCCATTGTGGTTGAGAGCTCTATCTTTGCCTTTTCTGCGGCTTCATCGAGTCGCTGCTTTGCGAGCGGGTCGCTGAGCACATCGACACCTGACTGCTTTTTGAATTCATCCGCAATCCAGTGCATGATCTTCTGATCAATATCGCGACCTCCCATGAGTGAGTCACCATCAGTAGACTTCACTTCGATAGACTGCATATCATCGATGTCAGACACTTCGAGAATAGATACGTCAAACGTTCCTCCACCGAAGTCGTATACGGCGATCTTTTCATTTTTCTTTGAGTTAAATCCGTATGCGAGCGCTGCTGCGGTAGGTTCGTTGATGATACGCTTCACTTCAAGTCCGGCGATCGCACCGGCGTCCTTGGTAGCTTTTCGCTGCGCATCGTTAAAGTACGCAGGCACGGTAATGATTGCTTCAGTTACCTTTTCACCAAGCTTTGCCTCGACATCTGCCTTGATCTTTTGCAGGATCATTGCTGAGATTTCTTCTGGACGATAGTCTTTGCCGCTCATGGTGACGAGTGCGCCGCCGTCAGTACCCTTTGATACCTTAAATGCAGAACTCTTGATCACCTTATCGATACCTGGGTCATCGTATTTATGACCCATGAATCGCTTGATACCGTAGATGGTGTTCTCTGGATTGGTCACTGCCTGACGTTTTGCGAGAAGTCCGACAAGGCGGTCTCCATTTTTGCCAGTTGCGACAATAGAGGGCGTTGTGCGAGCACCCTCAATGTTTTCAATAATTTTTGGCTGGCCACCTTCGATGATGGCGACAGCACTATTTGTAGTTCCAAGGTCAATTCCAATGATTTTTGCCATATGTAATTCAAAAATAATTAATTTCTAAAAGTATTTTCAGCTATTTCGGTGTTTTAACAGTAATTTCGCGACCGCAAAATACTTGTACAAAAAGAAGTATAGTGCTAGTATTTTTGCATGTCAAGCAAATCACCACACAAAAGTGACTTTTCTCGAAAAATCATCAAGCACCTCTCTACTAAGCCCCTCACCTCACTCGAGTCTTTGCGCCTAGAGCTCACGGGACAAGGCGAAAGCAGGACATCCTACGCCCTTACTCGGTCGCTGCGTAACCTGCGCGAGAGCGGCCTTATCAGTGAGCACAGCTCTGGCCAGCAAACCTATGCGAGACTCACCGCAGAAGGTCGCCGCAAGTCACATAGTATACATCTCGACCACGAGCATACCCTTTACAATCCTTACTGGGATAAAAAATGGCGCATCGTAATGCTCGACTTCCCCGAAGATCGCAAAAGCGAGCGCGACGCAATGCGGTATCTCCTCAAAAAGGCAGGTTTTGCACTCGTTAAAAATGGTGTTTGGATCAGCCAACAGCCATTTGAACATCTCTTTTCAAATATAAAAAAAGACCTCAGTTTAGCAACTGAAGTCTTTATCATCGTCACTGACTCTATCGACTCAGAGACGGAGCGTGAATTTCTCAGACTTTTTGGGTAGCACCTGTATGTGCTTGCCTTGTGCAGTTTTTCCGGTGGCAATTTTACCATCATAATTCTCCTGCCAGATATTATAGATTTGGCAACCGTTAACAAACACTGCGGTAATCTCGCCAATTTTTACTTCAGCAAAATAGTTATCTCCAGCGTACACTGTGGTATAGATGGTCTGTACATCCTGATATGGATACATACCACACGGCGCAGCGATGTAGTACACCTCTACCGTAGCTGGGCCAATGTACATATTGGATGAAAGAATGAGATCATATATATCCATATTTCCATCCGGTGATGCATTAGTCTGACTCAGTAATGCAGTAAACGCAACGCTTGGTTGCTGATCTACATATCCATACGGATCGACTGCAGGTTTCTGGCAACTTACCAGTGAAAAAAGTCCGATAAAAATTAGTAAGGAACGCATATAGAATAATTTAAAGGTTTACAATCTAGCTACATAATAGCATATATCTATCTATATGTCAATACATGCAAAAAGAGCCATTTATGGCTCTTTTTGGGTCTTATTTGTAGATGAGTACTGTAACTCGGGCGGGTCTAAGTACTGAGTCTCCAAGCTTGTATCCTTGCTGGAGCACCTTATCTATTTTACCATCAAAGCGCTTGTCGTTTGTTTCGACTTCTGATACTGCCTCGTGGAGGCTGGGGTCAAAGGTGTCACCGCTTTCACCTATTTGCTCTAAATTATGCTCTTTGAGCGCGTTCATGAGCTGATTGTAGATATATTCGACACCTGTGCGCCACGTCTGGTCTACCTTCTCCCATGCCTCCTTGTTCGACATTGCCATAGCAAAACTATCCATCACTGGGAGCAAGTCCTCTACAAAGCGTGCGGCAAAGTGCTCGCGAAAGCGCTTTTTGTCCTCGTCTGTGGTCTTTTGGAGGTTGGCGTAATCGGCGCGCGCGCGTTGCCAGCCGTCGAGGTACTCGGTCTTTTCTTTTTCAAGCTCCTTTATTTTTTCTTTGAGTTTCTTGATTTGGTCAGTACCCACAAGTTCATCCCCGTCCTCATGTGACTCAACAAACTCAGGATCTAGTACAACTTCGTTTTCGTCCTTCATACGGCATCATTATACTAATTTTTTCAAAACAAAAAAGCCCCCTGGTATGGGACTCTTTTAACTAACGCTTACTCCACTGTGGGCTCTTACGAGCTTTCTTGAGACCGAACTTGCGACGCTCCTTACTGCGTGGGTCACGTTTGAGGAAGCCTTCTGTTTTGAGTTTGGTTTTGTCAGCTTCATCTTCCTTCACAAGTCCGCGAGCGATGCCGTGGCGCACTGCCTCAGCTTGAGAGTGGATACCACTACCCTTTACGAGTACTGATACTGCGTATGTCTTTTCTGCAACCCGAAATGGATCAGTTACTATCTTTTGGAGTTCAGCAGTTGGGAAATATGTTGCAAGGTCCTGATCATTGATAATATAACTTGCCTTAGTTGCCGGAGTAATACGTACGCGAGCAGTTGCAGTCTTGCGTCGTCCAATCGTTTCTATGTATTTTTTCTTGTCGGTGGTAGCCATATTATTCGGTGATCGTTAAATTCTTCATCATATCCTTCTTGAGCTTATTGTCAGGAAGCATTCCTTTTACGGCATTCGATACTATGAAGCTCCAGCCTTTTTGCTTTGAGACATGCTCCATGCTTGAGAGCTTGAGTCCTCCTGGATACCCAGAAAAGCTCTTGTATACTTTGGTATCGAGTTTGCGAGGATCTTGCTTGAGCTTTGAAGCATTGGTCACAGTTACTGTATTGCCTGATACTGCATTTCGTACGAATGAAGCATCATTTTTACCCATGAGAATGCTTGCTACTTCTGAAGCAAGGCGTCCGAGTGATTTATTTGTTGCGTCGATAGTGTAGTTCATAAAAATTATTTAACAAATTCGATTACTGCCATAGGAGAACCATCACTCTTGCGTTGCACGAGCTTGGTAATGCGTGTATAGCCACCTGGGCGCTCTGTGTACTTTGGCGCAATGTCATCAATAAGCTTTGAGACAACTGATTCGTTGTTATACAGACCCGAGAGAAGTACACGGCGGTTAGCAAGGGTAGGGTTTTTTGCGCGAGTCACCATTTTTTCAACTTTTGGACGAATTTCTTTTGCCTTAGCTTCGGTTGTAAGGATTTTGCCATGAGCAATAAGAGATGCAACAAGTCCGCGCATAAGTGCGATACGGCCGTTCTTCTCTCTTCCAAATTTTCGTACATTGTTGTGGTGTCGCATATAAGTACAAGTGTTATACAGTATTACTCCTTCAAAGACAAGTCAAAGGCTGCAAGTGCTTCGCGGATCTCAGTAATACCTTTGTCGCCGATACCGTCTATTTCAAGAAGGTCTGATACGTGCTTGCGAGCTATACCGCCGACTGTGCGGATATTTGCTGCAGTGAGAGCGTTGAGCGTGCGTGTAGAGAGACCTATTGCATCAATACGGTTTTTGAGAACATCGGTCACGTCTACATTGGTATCACCATCCATTTCTTCATTTGAATCCTCCGCTTCTAAAGACCGTGCTGGTGCTTCCATACGAGCCTGTACATCACTTATTGCCATACCTGCATCAATAGATACCACAGCAGCAAGCTGCTCGATCATGACGCGTACTGACTGCTCAAGCGCCTCTCGTGGTGAAAGAGTGCCATCAGTTTCAATAGTCATGCGAAGTCGGTTGAAGTTTGTCTTGTCGCCAACACGCATCTCTTCGACATCGTATGATACGCGACGAATTGGAGAAAATACTGCATCGAGGAAAATAGTACCGATATCAGCCATTTGTTTGTGGTGCGCCTCACGTGGTACGTATCCAAGCCCCTTTTCAATAGTGAGTTCTACTGAAAGTGTTGTTTTTCCGGTAATTTCGCAAATATACTGATCAGGATTTGCAACAGTAACTACCCCCTTTGCGCCAATATCAGCAGCGGTGACAACCTTTGGACCCTTTACAGAAAATGAAATAGTTTGTGCTTCGTCAGAAGTGCTAGAAAATCGAACATTTTTGAGATTGAGAAGCATGGTGATGACATCCTCTTTAATGCCATCCATTGTTGCAAACTCATGACTTACTCCATCAATTTTAACTGCGGTAACTGCAGCACCGGTTAGAGAAGAAAGAATAATGCGACGAAGTGAGTTACCGAGCGTATAGCCGTATCCTGGAACAAGACCGTCGATTTCAAATACGCCTTTGTTGCCCTCTTCGAACGTTGCCTTTGGTTTTGATGGAAGCATAATGTTGTTCATATGGAAAGTTATTGTACCATTAATTTGTAAAAACTCCAAGTTTGTGTCCTATTAACGACTATAGAACTCAAGCACGGTGTCCAGCTGCAAAAATTGCTCATCATTTTTTGGCTTTGCGGCCACCTCCGCAGAAAGTGCTGCAGGTGTAAATTTGAGCCAGTTTGGCCATGTATGTGTTTCAGTTTTCTTATTCATTTCCGCGAATACGACACTCTTGCGTGACCCCTCGCGAACGGCTATCACATCTCCAACACGCACCGCAAGAGATGGGATGGTTACTTTGGTGCCATTAACAGTAAAGTGACCATGGGAGACAAGCTGACGTGCCATACGCCGTGTCGGCGCAAATCCGAGACGATAGACAACGTTATCAAGGCGAGACTCAAGGAGCTCAAATAGCTTGTCAGTTACCGGCATACCCTTGGTAGTACCCGCCTTTTCAACGTAGTTTGAGAGCTGTTTCTCACTAATACCATACGAAAAACGAACTTTCTGCTTTTCGATAAGTTGACGGCCGTAGTCAGAGAGCTGCTTTGGGCGCTTTCCTGTCTTTGCTTTTTTGGTTTCTGACTGAGTGTACTTTTGTGTTTGACACTTTTCAAACACTCCTGATCCCAATCGTCGACACATTTTGTATTTTGCTCCTAGTTTCATATGGTTATACTCGTCGTGGTTTCTTAGCTTTTGGACCGTTGTGTGGTACTGGGGTTCGATCCTTTACTGACAAAAGTTCAATACCTGTGCCAATGAATGCACGGATAAGTGGCTCTCGACCGCTTCCTACCCCCTTTACAATCGCTACCACTTCTTTGATACCTGCGGTAGTTGCCTTTTCAGCAAGTACTTCGCCAACCTTTGATGCTGCGAATGGGGTGCCCTTTTTAGCACCTTTAAAGCCGAGTGAGCCAGATGAAGACCAAAAGAGTGCATTCCCTTTGAGGTCCGAAACAACTGCTTTTGTGTTATTAAAGGTCGCTTCGATAGAAAGCATAGCTGTGGTGAGCTTCTTTTTGGTAGTACGAGCAACTGCACGGCCGCGCTTTTCTTGGTCTACGAGTTGTCCTTCTTGAGTTATGATGCGTTTTTTTCCCATATTATTGACTATGTCTTACTTTCCTTACGACGACCACTTCCCATTGTGTTTCGAACATTTCCCCGAACGGTACGAGAGTTGGTTTTGGTGCGCTGTCCATTTACTGGTAATCGGCGCATGTGACGAACGCCACGATATGCCTTGATATCCTTGAGTCGTTTGATATTGCCGGCAATTTCACGCTTGAGGTTGCCTTCTATAGTGCGCTCTTCGATGAGTTTGCGGATATCGTTTTCTTGGTCAATTGAAATATCCTTTGCCTTAAGGCTTGGATCAACATTTACTTCCTTGAGGATTTTGGTAGCAGTAGAAAGACCAATACCGTACAGAGTAGTCAGACCAATGTCTAGACGCTTTTCATTTGGGATAGTAATACCGAGGATACGCATAGATTATTGCTTTTGCTTGTGTTTTGGGTTATCACAGATCACGTGCAAATGGCGATTGCGCTTTACAATCTTGCATTTGTCACACATCTTTTTGACTGTTGATCTGATTTTCATAAAAAATTGATTTGCGTACAAAAATTGGTAGCCGGGAGAGTATACACTACTTATCCGCGTCTGACAATACGTCCTTTTCCACCGTACGGGTCTATGACGACCTCTACTGAGTCTCCGACCAGTACCTTGATACGGTGCAGTCTCATTTTGCCTGCCAAATACGCAATAATCTCTTGGTTATTTTCAAGCTGTACTCGGAACATTGTATTTGGTAGAGCTTCGCTTATAACCCCTTTAATTGCTTCTGTTGGTGTCGGCATGTAGTAAGGATTTAAATATACTATAGAGTTACAGACGGGTCAACTATTTGGATTCAATCGTGATACGGCTCTCCTTTGAGGGGAAAAATGGTGCCCAGAATGGATAAAAATGGTACTCGGCACTATCGACTTCGGGTATCGTGCTGAGAAGGTTTGCAAAGGTGGATTTTTTAGCCCCGAGGAGCGATTCTTTTATGTGAATAAGCGGAGCCTTTGCAATGATAGTACCTTGACCTGAGACCTTTACTCGTATTGTCTCTGGAGCAGACTCAGGGTCACTCGGTAGAGCGCTCACTGGCTCAACTACAATATCTGCAAGGTTTGGAATCGACACATCAGTATATGTCTTGTCATACAGTGCCTGTCTTGCTATTGCGGCTTCGAGTAGGTCCCGGTCAATGAGGTACGTAGTCATCGAACCCTTCATTGTAGCGGGGAATTTGATCGTTGTACCTTTGAGTTGTGTAGAGCTCGTATCGATGTTTGTAACCTGAAGATCTGGGAAGGTAATAAGCTGGGACGGGATCTGGGCACGGGTTTCTCGCTTGAGACGTTCTACGAGCTGCGCCTGGAGGTTGGCAATGACATCTGCTCTATCCTTTTCCGCGACACTGTGCGCAGCGCCGTCGTCCCCTCCAGTAATCGCGCCTGATGACTGTGCGTAGAGAGTCTTGGAATACCCTGAGACTGTAAACGTTGTTCCACTTGAGTTGTATGAAGGTCCGCTTGCCGCTGCAGTTATAGATACTGTAGTAGATGTTCCTGGTACTTTCTTGCCGCTTTTTGTTGTGTATCCAGGCACACTTACCTGTGCTCCAGTCGTGTACTTTTTACCTTCCTTACTGGTGAGTGTTGTTCCCTTTTTAATAGTTTGAGCTTTGGTGCTGTATTCATTGAAAAAGACAACAGAACCGTGAGCATTACTCGTGCTTGAGGAGACCTCTGAACCAAATACTTGCCGTGACACTTCTCCCGGGACAAGCATGGTCTGGTAGGCAAGCCTTCCTTCCCCCGCTTCTTCTTCATGCGTGAGTTCGAGCTCGACCCCGTTTAAGGTAAATGGAATTCTTTTCTCAGTAACGACCACTTTTGCATGCACAACTTTCATCCCTACTACATAGAGCATAACTAAAAATAGCGCACCAATACCAACGACAAGGATGCTTTTCCAGCGAGAGCCAGGTCTGGGGCTGTAGGTGTATGTTGAAGCGGGAGATTCTTGTACTACATCTCCTTCCTTCTCCATTTTCTCCTTTCGAATGACATCATACAACTTCATCATAAATAGTATACGGGATGAACTGCAAATTGTGCAGCTACGAGTAGCGGTACATCTATACTCTGGTCGGTGTGAACGCCCAAAATCAGTGACGGCTTCATAAAGAGCACTCGCGGTGATTCAACTGATCCTGAGAGTACAAGCGGATCCTGCGCGACTGTGGTAGTAAATATTTGTTCAAACCGAGAATCCGCAGTAATACATATCGTATGCGGCAGTACCCCTGTAGTTGTTTCAAGCACTTGGTCAAACCATGACTGCCAATGAGTTGCGTAAGAATGAATCGCAGTTTCGACGGATTTTGACGCCGCCTGGGAAAGCTTGCCGAGCCGGTAAGACTCAAGATGGGTCATGGATTCACGTGCAGTGTTGCGTGAACGACCTGAAAGTGCCCTATACAACCCATACGTACCGACTGGAAATGAATGGTGAGAGGTAAATGAGCCATTTTTCACGATGCCGACATCAGATATTTCTTCTCCAATATCTACAATCATGCACGACCCTTCTTCTTTGATACGATCCCGCATCACGACATGAGTCGTCCAGCAACTTGTCGTATACCTGATATCGCGTGCCCCGTACGCACGCTGTAGTACCTCACTAAATCTCGTGAGAATATCTTTTGGTGCACTCGTAACAGTGAGAGAGAACTCAAGTGTAGTTGTTTTTTTCTTATACGGGTCAGTAGTGTGGTACCCGTTGAGAATGAAAGAAGCAAGCTGCTTTTCTATAATGATAGACTCCTTGCCATATGCACCAAATACACCGCTCTCCTTGGTAAGGATATGAGTTATTTCGGAACGTACCAGGTCCTCAACAAGCTTTTTTGTACATACAAAGGGAGTTTTTTTGGTATAGGAAATAGTTCGAGTCTGCGATGAGTACCATGGAGAGGCGAGCGTTACTTGAATAAACGTAGGATGGTGCACATCGTTATTTCTAATGTGTGTCGTAGTCTGTGAAAGTGAAGAGATGGTTTCAGTGACAAAGCGCTCCATCGTGATGTCTTCTTGGAGTGGGGTGAGTAGTCTATGACTTGCTAAAAAATGTGTTTGATTGTTCTCAAATAGAACATGTGCTCCAGCAACTGAGCTTGAACTAATGTCATAGACAGCAAATACTTCTGCATTGTGCTTCATGCGTATAGTATATCAACCAAATGGTTGTTTGCACACAGCACATTACAAAAGTGTGGCCTTGATACGTCTCACTCCCGCGCTTGATGCTTCTTCTTTTTGAATTTTAAATGTTCCTAGTACTCCTGTATGTTCTACGTGTGGTCCGCCACAAAATTCCTTTGAGAAAATATTGTCAGCAGCATCATGGATCATGTAGACACTCACAATGTCTGGGTACTTGGTACCAAACTCCATCTCAGCACCGAGAGCTTCTGCCTCAGCTCGAGGCATTTCACGCTTTGTGACGGTAAGGTCTTCTTTAATTTTCTCGTTCACAAGACTTTCAACTGCAGCTATTTCCTCAGGGGTAAGTTTTCGATCAAAATTAAAATCAATACGGAGGCGTTCTTCGGTAATATTTGAACCTTTTTGGTGAATGTCTGGACTTACTACTTCTTGGAGCGCCTTGAGTAGCAAGTGGTGTGCAGTGTGAAGCTTTGTCGTCATCTCGCTCGTGTTAGCAAGGCCGCCTTTGAACTTTTGTTCAGCACCCGCGCGTGATGCACTCTGGTGTGCCTTCATTTGAGCGTCAAACGCTGCCCTATCGATGACAGTTCCCTGTTCTGCTGCGAGCTCTTCGGTTAACTCAACCGGAAATCCGTACGTTGTAGCCAATATAAACGGATCAGTTCCTTTGGTAAATTCTTTTAACCCCGCATCAAGGGTTTTAGAAAATTTATCTTCTTCTTGATTGATCGCTCGTTCAATGTCTACCGCAACGACTTCTGGATACGCATCCTTGTACAACTCTCCAAATAGAGCTGCGATACCTCCTAGAAAATGAGTTGAGAGTCCAAGCTTTTTTGCCTGCATTACTGCTCGGCGAATAAGTCTGCGAAGTATGTATCCTTGGTCCTTATTGCCCGGCAACACCCCGTCAGCAATCAAAAATACCGCACTGCGAGTATGGTCTGCAACAATACGCGCGCCACGCTCATCGTATTTTTCTGCATACTCTTCGATTTTTGCCATTACCGGTGCAAATATGTCTGCTTCATAGACGTTGGACTTGCCTTGGACGATCATTGCGATACGTTCAAGCCCGCTACCAGTATCGATATTTTTTTGGGGAAGCTGCCCGACTACTTTCCCGCCCTTTGACAGATACTGCATAAAGACATCGTTCCAGATCTCCACCACTCGCCCCTCATCATCTGCTGCCATGTACTCCTCATGCGAGAGGTCTCCAAGTCCGGACTCCGTCACATCATAAAACATTTCAGTGTCAGGTCCGCACGGACCATTGTCACCCGCACTCCACCAGTTATTTTTCTTTGGAAGAAAGTAAATGCGGTTCTCTGGAACATACTGCTTCCAGATCTCTACCGCCTCCATATCGCGCGGCGCATCAGCATCACCTTCAAATACGGTCACATAGAGACGTGTAGGGTCCAGTCCAAGCCCTTCTTCTTTTGAGGTGAGAAATTCATAGCTCCACTGTATCGCTTCCTCCTTGAAATAATCCCCGAGCGACCAGTTGCCAAGCATTTCAAAAAAAGTAAGGTTCTTGTGATTGCCCACTTCTTCAATATCTCCAGTGCGCACGCATTTCTGACAGCTTGCAAGACGCCTTCCAAGCGGATGCGGCTCACCGAGGAGGTATGGTACAAGTGGCTGCATACCCGCAGTATTAAAGAGTACTGAAGGGTCATTTTTTGGTACCAGAGAAGCGCTAGGGAGAATGGCGTGTCCACGTTTTGCAAAAAAGTCCAAAAATCGCTGTCTGATTTCTGCTGAAGTCATGGGGGTACTGTAGCAAAAAATAGGTAATAAAAAAAGCCGGCACGTGCCGACTCTTTTAGCAGATTTAAATAAATGCAGTACTAAATACCGCAAGTGCGATAATGATAGTCAAAATGATGGCTATTTTCATTCCTTTACCAAAGATTGGTTCAGTGGATTCAGTTTCAGTCTGAAATCTTTTAACGAGTGTCATAAGCATTATTTTTTAATAACTCTATAACCTTCTATTATTTTTTGCAACTATATTGTTCATCGCTGGATGATGTACAGATACGAGCAAGTATGACCAGGGATAGTACAAATATCCATTGATTGAAACTAGCAACTCCGGTAAAGAAAACAGCAAATCTATGTGTGTTCATATTCTTTTTTTCAGACTATATACGCAAATCTCTTTTTTGCAAATTATATAAGCTTCTGCTTTTTAGCTAGTTTTTCTAGTCGCTGTATGTCAGCTTCGATTGCTTTTAACCCGGCTTCAAAGAATGATTTGTCCGTACTAATACCAATGCTTTTAAAAATATCCTTAGGACTCATAGACCCTCCTGCGGAAAGAAATTGTTCGACTTTTGATTTAAAGGAATTGTCTAATTTCCATTTTTCATAAAGCGCTCGGCTTACTAAAAGGCCATATGCATACGTATACACATAAAAAGAAAATCGTAGATGAGGCCATGAGGTAAATATATAACCATCATCTTCGGTTATATGTACTGCAGGACCTAAATATGCAGCTAGGTGTTTTTGCATTATCTGTGCCATTTCTTCTTTTGTAACATATCCAGTCGAACGTATGCGCTCATGGAGTTCTAATTCACAATTAAAGCAAGCCACTTGCCTAAATACGCTCATTACATCTCTGTTGATGCGGCTATGGAGTAAGGTGATCTTTTCATCATCTGTTGCTGTTTCAAATATTTCATCTGAAACGAACTGCTCAAAGAATATACTCGCGACCTCTGCGACAGATGTTGAATATTCATTATAGAGAGGATCGAGCGGCTTACTAAGCTCGGTATGAATTGCATGCCCCATTTCATGTGCAAGTGTTTCTACTGACTTCAAATTATTGATGTGATTCAAAAATATGTACACTGGTAAAGTTCCAAGACCTATACAATATCCACCGCCTTGTTTATGTGCTCGAGGAAACACATCTATCTGCCCATTTTGTAAATAGGTATCAAGTAAATCTGCATATTTAGGATCAAATCTTGAAAATGCATTTTTCACTAATAATACTGATTCATTAAAAGTAAATTCCCTTTTAAAGGTTCCTAATTCAACATACAAATCTGCCACAGTCATGTTCTTGTCGTTAATTAATTTTTTATGAAGTGCGTAAAACTTTTTACTTATTGAATATAATCTGGTTGTTTCAGAAATAAGATGTTCTATTTCCTTTTCATCGTTTTCATAATTAACTAATGTCTGAGTATATGGTCTTTTGTAACCACGTAGTGTGTCGGAAATTTTTTTTGACGTATAGAGGGCATTCAGCTCTGCCTCCGCGAGAAACGCCGTGTTTTTTCGTGAAGCGATAATCTTTTGATACAACTGCCATCTTTCGGATTTTTCTCGTAGCGAAGTATACAACTCTGAAGCTTCAGAAAGTGAAATATATTTATCCTTATACTCTATTTGCTGTGCGCTCAACAATTTAGTTTGTGCATCAAGCCACATTTTCTCTGATGGCAGTGATACCAGTGAAAGGATTTTTTCTTCTTTTTCATCTAGAGTATGTTTAGAACGAGTAAATACTTTTTTTAAGTAGTATCTAAAATGAGCAAGTTTTGGATCCTTTATATATTGCTTTTGTTTTAATACAGGAAGCCTACCCAGCGAAATCTCAAAAAATAATACTTTATTGAAAGCGTTCCGTTGGCGTTCATTGAATTTCAGCTCCATTCCTTCTGCATACGTATTGTTAGTCTGGATACTTTTTATTAACCCAAAGTACCATAATGGCTTATACGTAGATTGTGATAAAAAAAGCTCATAGTCCTTTAGTGCAGACAATAGTCTCATAGAGCTAGATGTAAAATCTTTATTTCTGTATTTTTTTTCAAATGAAGCACATGCCATTTCAATGGCATGCATATCCTTCTCTATTTGTGGATCTTTCTCATTTTTGTACAAAAGCCCCAAATTCCATTCAGTCTTATATTTCATCCCCCGATCATAGCAAAAAAGCCCCAATGGGGCGAATGCTTGCGTATCTGCCTAGAGAGGGTCTTGATCTTCTGATTGTGTGATGGGGAGCTTGCGAATTTGCTCTTCGAGAAACCACATCACAATAAACGTAAAAAGTGCAAGAAGGGTCACAATGATTGCTAGCTTATAGAAGCCAAATCCACATGCCATACCAATACCTGCGGCAACCCAGAGACCGGAAGCGGTAGTGATACCGCTGATGTGCTTATTGCTATGAAAGATAGCACCAACGCCGAGGAATCCTGCAGCTGCAATGATCTGTGCTGCAATGTGATGATCATACCCAATAGTTGATGGGAACTCGATCGCTACTATCCGGGAGATAATAATAAAAAGTGCAGCTCCAAGTGAGACAAATGTGTAGGTGCGCATTCCTGCAGTTTTGTGAGCAAGGAAACGTTCCACCCCCAGTATCATACCGAGCAGCATCGCGAGCAAGAGACCTGTTACGGTCGGATCACCAACTATTGATTGAATCATGCGTATAGTATAGCGCTCTTATGAAATGCTATCAATGATACCTCCTCCAATAAGCTGCTCTCCTTGGTACAGTACAAGCGACTGACCGAGCGCAACAACGTTGCTGTAGTGGAGCTCGACACGGTCCTTACCAAGTATTACTGCAGGTATAAGCTCTCCGTGATATCTAATCTGTGCCAGACATTGTACCCTGCCCGTATTCTCAGTGTGCCAATTTGTTTCGCGCAAAGTTATAGTTTGTATAGTGTGCTCTATCGATACTGTAGGACTTGTGTCGACATAGAGAATATTTTTTTCTATATTTTTTCCTACTACGTAGTATTTCGGATCATTTGTACCCTGGCGAGTAATGATAAATCCGTGTCGCTCTCCTAGAGTATAAAACCAGACACCGCTATGTTCTCCGATGATTTCACCGCTCGTTGTGACTACGCTTCCTGGCGTTTGCTCAATATAATGACTGAGAAACTTTCGCATATCCACATCCCCAAGAAAGCAAATGCCCTGACTGTCTTTCTTGTCTGCGGTAAAGAGCCCTGCTTTTTGCGCAAGTGCACGCACCTGCGCCTTTGGCATACCTCCGATGGGAAACACGATGTGCGCGAGCTCCGCCTGGGTTATCATCCATAAAAAGTATGACTGATCTTTAGATTCATCAACCGCCTTCAAAAGGTGCGCTCCATCAGTTTGCGCGTAGTGTCCAGTCGCTATAGCATCGGCACCATGCGCGCGTGCATACTCCCACATCACGCCGAACTTTATGACGCGGTTACAGAGCACATCAGGGTTGGGCGTGCGCCCTCTTTTGTATTCATCTATCATATACTCTGCAACACCTTCTTTATACTCGGACTCTGCATCAAGGAAATGAAATGGAATACCTAGCGATGCACACACGCGCATCGCATCTCTCTTTTCATCGAGCCAAGTACAGGGGAGCCACTCTGGCGACCATGTTTTTACGAAAACGCCATGCACATCGTGACCTTGTTGCTTGAGTAGATATGCGGCGACAGATGAGTCTACCCCACCGGATATGCCGACAAATATTTTTTTCTTCTTTGTTTTCACAACCGTGATACTACCACACCCTATTTCAAATTCATCAACTTTTTGAAGACTTCATAGGTCGCATAGGCGTCTGCAAAGGCGCTGTGCGCCTTTTTGTTTTCGATGCCGTATTTCTCACACAGTGCACGAAGTGAGAGTTTGCCTATATCGTCGTTGGTATGAAGGATGCCAAATGCCAGCGCAAGTGTATCGAGTTTGTGGTAATGCATGCGGCTTTCTATACCGTAGCGCCGCAAATTTGCCTCTATAAATCCATAATCAAAGGTGATGTTGTGTGCAACAAATATTGCTCCTTCGGTCTTTTCGACAAATGCTTTGAGAGCCTCCTCGATAGACACGGCAAATATCCAGTCTGCCTCATTATATCCATTGATACGCAGTGCTTGAGCGTCGGCAGTCTCAATATGCTTTGGAGCAATTTTGAGATCAAGCTCGCCGATAACTTCAAGTGATCCTTCCTTCATGCGCGTAAGCACAACGCCGAGCTCAATAATCTCGCCCTTTTCATAGTCGAGTCCAGTTGTTTCAATATCAATAAAGGCAAGTGACTGCTGTAATATCATAGGTTGTTACAAATAGTTCTGTATATTTTTCTTATGCTCGGCGTAGGTGGAAGCATAGTGTATCATGCCATCTTTGTCATGGAGATAATATAGGTATGGCGATCCTACCGGTTCAAGCGCAGCCTTGATAGAGAGAATACCTGGGTTACTGATAGGGGTCGGAGGAAGTCCTTTGTTTTTGTAGGTATTATAGGGCGAGTTCAGTGCCAAATCTTTTTGCGTGAGATCCCTGCTTTCCTTGCCGAGTATATAGAGAAATGGCGCATCTACTTGTAGTGGAATGCCGCTCTCGTACCGCTTCCATAGGATTCCAGAGATCACACTGCGGTCATCGTTCCCTCTCGCTTCTTTTTCAATGATAGACGCCATAATCATGACTTGTTGTTTACTATGCTGGGATGCTGCAAATAGTGACTCAAGTGAAGCAGTCTTTGCTGCAAAATTTTTGCGAAGTGTCGAAACGACGAGATCGGGTGTGACTGAAGGAAAAAAGCCGTACGTATCAGGGAACAAATATCCTTCATACTCATGGGCAAGCGTCAAAAATACTTCTGTATCAAATCCCGGAAATGCCTGTCCGAGCCGAGCTGCCATTTGCTTGTTGGTAAACCCCTCTGGAAAGGTGACTTTTTTTCGGTCAATTCCAAACTGTTTTCCAGAAATACGCAGCGCAACTTCAAGTGCGGATACCGGCGATTCGAAATAGTATTCGCCTTCGCTAACATTCTTTTCGCTACCCAAGCTAATCATAAAGAGTTCAAAAGCCCGTGGGTACTTGATAACATGCGCATCATATAGCTCGTGCGATACTGAAAAGAGCGTCTGACCTCGCTCTATCGTCAAATGGTATGGCGTCGGAAAATCCTTTGGCGCTGCGATAAAGTATCTAAACAGTAACATGAATACTGCTATCAAAACGCCGATTGAGAGAACGAACAAAACAATGCGTCGTAAAAAATATGACATAGCTATTAGATAGGAAGGTTTGCTGGTGGCTCACCTTTCTTTGATTCAATACGACCAACTGTTGGCGTCTCCACTACCTTACCTGGCAAATGGTAGAGTGTTGCGAGTTCTTCTGAGGAAAGCAGAAATCCATCACTTCCAGACTTCTCAGGATGGGTAAAATATTTTTGTATTTTTGAAAATGTAAAACCGCCGTAAAAAAAGGCTCGATCTTTGTAATCATCAAGATAATCCTTTTTCATTTTCTTTACTTTCATATCAAATGGGTCCTTCCACGGCATTGCATCCGGGGTTTTAGTGAGGTCGACCATACTGAGCGAGTTCATATCTTCTGTATTGTACTGACGAAACATTGCAGTAAAAGCTGAAATAGTATTGCCACTAAATTTATCTTTCTCGGCGATATAGAGCACGCGCATACCGCAATCAAAGCCAGGCTTGTTGCGATGCCGCTCTATAGCTTCTATGACTTGTTGCTCACCTTTAGTGAGTCGCCCTGCTACGGTCTTGCCTTCTGCGTCTTTGGTATTTGCCGCAGCACGCAGGCCTTTGATAATTTCCTTACTTTTATCCGTCCACGCCTTTTCCTTTTCTACTTTATCTCCATCCTTTACTTCATGGCGCTTTATTGCTTGGCGAAAGTTGATCTGTACCCATATATGTTCACCTACTCCAATAGAGCCCATAGTTTCAAGTGTTGGAGTGATTGGGTCGATACGCTGCTCCTCATCGAGCGATCCAATGGCACGGTCCAGTCCAAAGTCCACATAACTTTTAATAGGATATGGATCATCTTTTTTGAGTTTGAGCGTATACGCAAACATACTAATAAGCCCACTCGTAAAGCTTGGAATCTTTTTGGTATAGTCTTCGACTTCCTTTACTTCAGCTTGAGGGTACTGGGCATAGAGTTGTGCTTCAAATGCTTTTTTGAATTTTGAATGAAAGCGAGCGTAAAAGTGTATCTTTCCTTCAGTTGAAACTATTTCTAGTGAATAATACTGCGCAAGTTCTCCTTTCCAGTACTTTTCATACCAGTTGCCCGCACCTCCTCCGTTAAACACATTAAGTACAAGCTCCATTGCTTCTGGGGACTTAAATACTTCTTTTGGAGGCACTATTTCTACCAGTACCCACGGTATTGATTTGAGGTATATAAGATTGATATAGGTGACCCAAAGGTTCCATGCAAGCACCGCTATTACTACAAGCGCTATAGCGGTACCAACGTCGCTCAAAAATATATCAATCGCTTGCATAAGAAAAGTATAGCACTTACAGCGTTATCGGGATACGAAGTGTTTGTGATCTGCCGGTACCGTCTTGTAATGGCACAAGTATGAGATACCCAGTGCCCTTGGCGGGTTTAGGTGTGATAGCTATCACTGTATCAAAGCGGTGCTGATCACCAATGGTTTCTCCGGTAACAGTCGTATACACAGATGCAGGCATTCCCTTTGCATCAACAACTTGTGCGTATAGCACAACTCCATTTTTTGTCGGCCAATTGCATCCGTTGGTATATCCCGAAAGATGTATAGTGTTCGTTACTTTTTGTTTTGGTATAGGCGAGTCGACCTGTATACCACATACATCAGGAGTATTTACGATTTCTTCGCTTTGTGTAGATGTAGAAGAGATAGGTGTAGTGTCAAAAGACTTTCCTTGCAAATGCATAAGTACACCTGCCACAAGAAGTATCACGAGCACTATTTCAAATGGTTCCCATGTTGCACCACCTCCTCCTGCATCTGCCATATATAGAAAGTGTAGCATGATAAAACCCTCTTGAGTAAGAGGGTTTTATTTATTTTGCTACGGTATAGCGTCCGTCGCTCATCTTCTTGAAATATTTTGCATTCTGGAGATTCACAAGGATTGTGTTTTTCTTTAAGAATCGTTCTTTGAGAACTCGATCAATGACTTCTTCCTTTGTCATCGGACCTTCCTTTACAAGAATGTCTTTGATCACGTCACGTACGATACCTGGCTTGTAGCCCCACTCTGAGAGTGCGTAGTATCCACGACCGACGAGCACAAATCGTGAATCCTTAATGAGTTCGTTGTGTGTGGTTGCGACGTGCGTCTTTTTGCCAAAGGTGTCCTGGATTGCCTTTGCTACTTCACGAAAGTGCATTGGAGAGCCATGCTTGCGCATCATGAGAAATGCATAGTCCTTGATGCCGCGAGTCTTGATGTTTTGAGACTCCGATGGGCCCCATTCACCGAGCGGGTTTTTTGCGATCTTTTTTGAAATCTTGAGCCATCGTCGTGCGACTTCTTCATTTTTATACTGATCCGCGACGTCCTTGAGTTCTTTGAGGAATCGAGAGACAAGATCGTTTTCAGAAAGGAGTTCTTTGTCGTCGAGCGATCGATACACACCATGAAGTGCTTCGTGTACGGCTTCAGAGAGGTCTTCGTCGACTGTCCATCGAGCACTAAAGTGATCGTCTTCTTTTATTTTAGTAAACTGGTCACCAAGTACGAGGTAGAAACGGATATGGTTTTGGACTGCCTTGTCCTTTGAGATATATGAGAGAAAATCATCTTCATGCACGAGTGAGCCACTGGATTCAAGAAGGTCTTTGAGTTCAGAAAAGATCTTGTGCTCGGTCTTAAAGGTATCACTCTTACGAATAGCGGCGAGTGCTGCGTTCTCTATCTGGCGTACACGCTCTCGAGTGATGCCGTACTTTTTACCGATAGCTTCCAGAGTCTTTGAATCTGCGCTATCTGAGAGTCCGTAGCGGTTCACAATAATGTCATACGCTCGATCTTGAAGATTCGAGAGTAGACGTTTGGTCACTTGTTTTGGTTTGAAACTAATAACTGGCATATGTGGTGAAATGATTTATTGGTATGTCCTACTTTATCATGGATATAAAAAAAGTCAAACTTTTGTCAACCTCTTCAGGAGTTTAATTTATAAGGCTTTTTTGATATCTCCTACAGTGAGTGCTACCATGAGGCCGATCAAAACAAGGAATCCTATCGTATGGATAAGTCCTATTGTCATGGGAGAGAATTTGCGTCCCGTGAGTGCTTCTCCCCACACCACTATGAGTCTTCCCCCGTCCAGTGCCGGGAACGGCATGACATTGAGGACTGCTAGATTTACCGATATCATCGCAATAAATGCGAGCAAATACGCAAATCCAAATGTAGAAGCACTTCCTATTTCACGCGCAAGACCTACTGGACCTATCAGGCCTTGTGCAGACGGTGCGCCATGAATCACTCTCCCAACGAGTTCGCCGATAGCATGCGCAATACTTTTTGTGAGTGACCACACGTGCGTACCTGCATGCATGACAGCCTTAAAAAATGAGAGTCGTACTACTCCGAGTGATTCGATACTTACGCCGATGGTGCGCTCGCTTGTGGGAGTGATGACTGCCTGCTTACTCATCCCTCCATGTTCGTATGTGATAACTACATCCTTTGTAGAATGCACAATGGCATCATGGAGCGACTCTGTCCTCACATCTTCTACTTTTGTATCTCCTACAAAGACACTCGTAATAGTGTCGCCTGTTGTGATCCCTGCAAGCGCAACCGGACTTTTCTCAACTACTGACAGTACGGTAGGAGTGCCACCTTCATCTACAACTCCTGGTAGACCTATCATGTATGCAACGCTAAAGAGTACGAGTGCGAGAACGAGGTTCATACATACACCAGCAAGGAGTACGGCACTTTTTTTGTACCACGACTTTGACTCAAACTGTCTCTCAAATGGCACACCGCTCTCCTGTCCGTTCTCGCCCGCTATTTTCACAAATCCTCCTATTGGAAGCGCATTGATAGAGTACTTGGTCTCACCTTTTTTAAAGCTCCATAGCCTTGGTGGAATACCAAATCCAAACTCTTCTACGAGCATGCCACTTTTCTTTGCAACGATAAAATGTCCCCACTCATGCACGAGTACACAGATAAGAAGAACAACAATAAATAACACTACTACCATAGCTAACTCTGTATTTCAGTCTCTTTACGCTTGTATTGCGCTTCAAGATTGGTATTTGCAGTATCAACTCTCTCTTGCAGGTCTTCTTTTGCACTGCGCAGTGTATCTTCAGGAAGCTTCTCGGCCTTGAGGATATCGAGCATAGTTTCGCGAGCCTTCCGCAGTCGGATACGTGCGTCTTCGAGCTTGTCTTTTGCTATTTTTGCAAGTTGTGTGCGCGTCTCTGTTGTAAGTGCTGGGATTATCACTCTAATGCCAGCATCATCAACTGCTATAGAGAAGCCGAGGTTTGCTGCATGAAGTGCTCGTTCAATGTCTTTGATCTGGGACTTATCCCACGGTACTACCCGGAGTGTTTTTGGGTCTTCGATAGTGATAGAGGCGATGTTTTTAACAGGCTGGGTTGCTCCATAGCTTTCTATATAGACACCGTCGAGGAGTACTGGAGCTGCGCGTCCAGTATGTATCTGACTATATTCCTTTACGAGCCATTCTTCGGTCTGTTTTGCTTCAGTAGTAAATCCATCTAATGTATACATGAAGAGTATCATAGCACAGCTGTTGCCGCATACTCAGCAACATACTTTGTCGGCATATTACTCCCAAAGAGCATATCCTTAGCTTCATATACATAGTGTACCTTTGCCTTGTCTTGTGAAAGTTGTCGCTCGAGCCTATCAAGAAATGCGATAGCCTTTGCGCGTCGCGTTGCCGCGTCATCATCGCTCTCTCCAGAAAGTTCGTCTTTGATATATAGAAATGCCTGGGCCTTGGTAAGCGGCTTTTCTACCTCGGAGTAGGTACTGCCCGATAAAAGTAGTACACGTGAGCGGACCGTCTGTGGCACCAGGTATGGGTACTGCGTAATAAAAATAATAGTTGTATCGGGATCAGGTTCTTCGAGAGACTTTAGAAGCACTTGAGCTGCATCTGGTGAAAAGAGAGCAAAGTACACCACCATACACCGGCGCGTACCATTTCCCTCTATTGCAAAACTCGCGATAGAACGCGCATGATCAAGCGTAAGTCTTGGGACTTCGAGCACATGCACGAGTGGTACGCTCTTTTGCATAGCTGCCACTATCTCTTCGCAGGTACGCGGTGTACCTTGTACCAAACATATTCGCTGCGGTGCGTACTGCTCAAAGTCGATCATAGAGAGAGTATAGACTACATTAGCGCTTCACTAAAATAGATCGCTTGTAGTCGTCAAGGTGATCGAGGAGTATACCTGCCCCACTTGCCACGGAGAACAGCGCGTCTGGCGCAACACTAACCTGGATACCGGTCTGCTGCTGAATGAGTGCTGGCAAGTGCGCAAGTCCGGAAGTCCCACCTGACATGACGATACCGTTGTCGATAATATCACTTGCGAGCTCTGGAGGTGTTTGCTCGAGCACGCTTTTTATAGCCTTAATGATGAGTTTGAGTTCGTAGTCTATTGCCTTTACGAGTTCGTTGGTTGTGATAGAGAGTGTTGTTGGGAGTCCTGACACACAGTCTCGCCCTTTGACTGACCCTGTAACATCTGGAGTGATAGGGAGTGCGGATGCAAGCGTCTTTTTGAGTTCTTCAGCAGTTTGATCACCAATGACGACATTGTATGTGCGCTTGATGTAGTCGATGATTGCTTGGTCAAGCTTGTTGCCACCACACTTTACTGAAGTCGATGCAACAATTCCGCCAAGTGAAATAACTGCAATATCAGTAGTACCTCCACCAGAGTCAATGATCATGCAACCCTTTGCGTCATTTATTGGCACTCCTGCACCGAGTGCTGCAAGGATTGCTTCCTTTACAATGATTGCGCTCTTTGCTCCTGCTTTCATAGTCGCCTCAACAACTGCACGCCGCTCAGTTGAAGTAATGCCTGCAGGCACTGAGACGAGCACGTCTGGTTTAAAGAGTGCACGACCGAGCGCCTTGGTGAGAAAGTATTTGAGCATTGCGTACGTGATCGTATAGTCTGCAATAGCTCCGTCCTGCATCGGGCGATACACTGCGATACTTTCAGGGATCTTACCTATCATGTCTTTGGCTTCTGCGCCAATTGCGACAACACTTTTGTTGGTTCTGTCTATCGCTACAACAGTCGGCTCATTGAGCACGATACCTTTACCTGCAACATAGACCAAGGTGTTGGTTGTGCCGAGATCAATACCGATTTTTTTAGAGACTTTCCACATATGCACTCCAAATAGTATAGTGGTTTCATGTATGTCGCAACCGTCATCCCGATTGCTCGAGGTATCCCCTTTGATACCCTCACCTACTACGCCCACGAAGCACTCACACAAGGTACGCTGGTTTCCATTCCTTTTGGCAAGCAGCTTATTTTTGGGATTATCATAGAAACAGTACCACTTGCCGAGGCAAAAACTCTGATCAAGAGCGCGTCATTTTCACTGAAAAAAATAAAACAAGTACTCGGACACAGCGCGTATTTTGAAGAAGTGGTGGGTACACTTCGAACCGCCTCAAGCCTCTCTCTCGCCCCGCTCGGTGCTATCGCAGGTAGTACAATCCCGCAATTTTTATTTGAGTACATACATGGAGAAAAAATTAGGGACATCTTATCATCTACAAAGGAGAATGAGCGAGTATTTACTGAACGAGTCATCGCGGCACCCTCTCGTGATCGCATCGATGGGTACAAACGGCTCATTCGTACAGCATTCGCCGCAAAGAAAAGTGTGTATGTGACAGCACCAACTATCCGGGCTTTAGAACATCTCTTTAGAGAACTCTCTAAAGGAATCCAAAAACACGTCGTCATCCTCCACAGCAAAGTGACCAAAAAGAACTTACGGTCAGCATTTGCGCAGCTCAAGTCCAATGAACGCCCACTTTTAGTACTCGTCAGTCCCGGATTTCTTTTAACACCCCGAAATGATATTGGCTATCTCATCGCAGAACAAGAAGGAAGCAGTCTCTATAAAACAAATGATCGATACGGTATCGACATACGCCTCGTCATCAAGGCCTTTGCTGAATGCGCGAAGCTCGAACTCGTATGGGGTGACGCGATACCACGTATAGAAACACTCTCCCGGCTTGGTAGTAGTCACCTTCCACGCACCTATGTGCCCCAAAAGCTCCATATAGTCCCCGTCGAGCCGTACAAAACAACGCTCCCAAGCGAAGTCATTGATCTGGTGCGCCATGCCCAAAAAAAGAAGTTTAGACTTTTTATTTATACCAACCGCAAAGGTATTGCACCGCTCTCACGCTGCGCGGACTGCGGCACCGTCGTCGGTTGCCCGACATGTAGTCTTCCTATGGTGCTTCGTTACAAAATTACTCAGGATGGTCAGCGAGTCCGTACCTTTATATGTACACACTGTGGTGATACGAGGCCAAATGACTACTTGTGCGAGCATTGCGGTAGCTGGAATATAACCCCTCTTGCCATCGGCACTGAAAGTGTTGCCGAAGAACTTGTATCACTCGTTGGAGAAGAAAGTGTTGTGGTCATCGACGACGACCTAACCCCTGACAGTGCCTCTATTGAAAAACTGCTCGCAAGTATTCATCAAAAAAAGTTTGCAGTTATAATAGGTACTCCAAAAGTCCTCCCCTATTTGCGCAGCATTCAATACACACTCATTCCGTATATGGATCGCATTCTCTCTACGCCATCACTATCGACAAGCGAGTCGGCGCTTCGCCTCGTGATGGAGTGTAATGAAGTATCGAGCGAAGGAGTACTGGTATTTACCCGGCACCCAGACTATCCATTTCTCAAACAACTCGCCTCTCAAAAAATAAATACTATTCTTGATGAAGAGATAACGCTTCGCAAAGAACTCGGCTATCCACCCTTCGGACTCCTGATTAAGGTTTCGGTCACAGTCCCTGAGGGGCACCGCCAAAAGGTAAAGGAGTACGTATCTTCTTTTTTTGCTGATATGGAATACTCCGTACTCCCTGCACGCCGCATCAGTCCTGGTAGTATGAAAGTACTCCTGGTATGGGTTATTAAAGCTCCGCTCTCATATATAGAGGATGAGGGGCAACGTATGCTCGCCATGCTCGAAAGTCTCCGCTTCCCCTACAAAGTAGAGCAAAACCCTGATCGATTTTAAGTATTGCATACAGCATGGTGCTGTGGTACGATAACGCCCATGCCAATGACTAATATCGAACTCAAGCGAAACACGCACGAAAATGGAGTATCACTCCTTCGGCGCTTTTCTCGCAAGATGCAAGAAGCAGGAATCATCCAGAAGGTGAAAGGAAATCGCTACGCATCAAGAGATATTTCAAAACTCGCTCAAAAGAACATGCGACTTAAGAGTCTCGCTCGTCGAAAGGAAGTTGAACGTCTCAAAAAGCTCGGCAAAATGTAGACCAGGATGGTACTAGAAGGACACAACCTCACCGTATCAAGAAAAAAAGGCACGCTCCCCCGCGTGCCCTTTTTGGATCTCAAAGAAAAAATACTCAGTAGGCAGTATGAGCTCTCAATTGTCTTTATTGACCCAGAAACAGCTCGAGCGGTAAATATAGAAAGACGAGGCAAAGATTACGTCCCCAATACACTCTCCTTTGAACTTACGAAACATTCTGGAGAGATACTTCTATGCCTGCCTGCGATATACCAAGAGCACAAGGCGTTTGGTATGCCAAAGCAAGACTACCTCCTGTACATCGTCATCCACAGCATGCTTCATTTGAAAGGAATGCAACATGGGAGTACAATGGAACGTAAGGAAAAAGAGCTGCTCGCGTTTTTCACGTCTCGTTAATTTCTATTTTAGGTAATGAAGCATTCCATTTCAGTCGGCATCGATATCGGTACCTCTCAAACACGCGTTGTCGTGTGTGAGGCTGTAGCAGCCCATGGTAGTCTTCCGCGTGCGCTCGGTGCGAGCATTGTGCCCACACGTGGCGTGCGTCATGGCTATATTGTGGATAAGGCTGAAACAGTTGCCACACTCTCTCGAGCACTTCATGAAGCACAAGAAGACAGTGGCCACAAAATAAAACACGCATCGCTCGCCATAGGCGGCGTTGGACTCAGTTCTGAATATGCACTCGGCGCAAGCATCGTTGCGCGCGCGGATTCAGTCATTAGTAAGCTTGATGTCGACAAAGCTATCGCCGATGCCGAATCCAAGGTAGAACTTAAAAACAAAGTTATTCTCCATGCATTTCCCGTACTCTTTCGAGTAGATGGTAAAGAAATCCCTGCGCGTCCCGAAGGAGTACAAGGCTTTAAACTTGAAATAAAAGTATTGTTCATCACTTCGTTTCAACAACACATAGACGACCTTCTTGCCTGCCTTGCAGAGTCGGGCGTAAAGGTGACAAGCTTTACCGCAACCCCAATTGCGACTGAGCAGCTCATACTCACTGACCTGCAGCGCAACTTTGGATGCGCGCTTATTGATATTGGTGCAGAGACCACCTCTGTGGCAGTGTATGAAAATGGAACACTAGCATCACTTCATGTATTTGGTATTGGTTCCCTCGACATTACCAAAGACATTGCGCTCGGTTTGCGTGTCACACCCGAAGAAGCAGAAAATATAAAGCTCGGTGTTATTGGGTTCCAGACTATTCAAAAGAAACGACTTGATGATATCGTCGAAGCACGACTTTCAGATATATTTGAACTCATTGATAAGTATTTTAAAAAAATAGGACGAAGCGGACTCCTGCCTGCAGGTGCAATCATCATTGGTGGTGGTGCACAATCACAACTCATTGAGACGGTCGCAAAAAACATGCTGCGCATTCCTGCAAAAGTTGCATTTCTAGAGTATCCGACTGCAACAAGTGCGCGTATGAGCAAGGACCAGAGACTTCTCGTTGCATATGGCGTCGCAACAAGTACCGTTGATCGTGTCGCAAACAAGCCTAGTAGTCATGCTGACGGTGATGGATTCCTCGCAACTATCAAACATTTTTTCAAACAATTAATGCCGTAACACATACGCATTTTGTCAACATTCATTGCCCTTTTTTGACGTTCTGCTAGTATATGGCGTATAGTACTAACACCCCGTGGAAAGGGAGAACATATATGGCAAAACTTACCCCTGAAATTGAAACAGCTGCTCGAATCAAAGTAATCGGTGTCGGAGGCTCTGGAAAGAACGCGCTCAACCACATGATCGAAAATAAAGTTCGATCGGTTGAGTTCATTGCCATGAACACTGATGTGCAGGACTTGCACAACTCGCTCGCAGACAAAAAGATTCACCTTGGTAAAAATCTCACCAAGGGTCTTGGTGCTGGGATGAACCCTGAAGTCGGAGCTCGTGCAGCCGAAGAAACAAAGGCTGAGATTCAGGATGCCGTCAAAGGAGCAGATATGGTATTTATTGCCTGCGGAATGGGAGGTGGTACCGGTACTGGTGGTGCGTCAGTAGTTGCGCGTGCTGCAAAGGAGCAAGGCATTCTCACGGTTGCTGTAGTCACCAAACCATTCTTCTTTGAAGGAAATCAGCGCATGCGTATCGCAGAGCGCGGTATCGAAGAGCTCGAAAAAGAGGTTGATGCCATTATAGTTATCCCGAATGATCGCCTCCTCGCAATTGCAGGAAAGGACACTACCTTCAAAGATGCATTTGCAAAGTGTGATGAAGTGCTCCGTCAGGCTGTTGAAGGTATCTCAGAACTCATCGCTTCTCCTGGTATCATCAACGTCGACTTTGCAGATATGAAGTCAGTCCTCACTGACGCAGGTACGGCCCTTATGGGTGTTGGCTTTGCGCAAGGCGATGGTCGTGCAGAAAAGGCAGCTATCCAAGCTATCAACTCTCCCCTCCTCGACATTTCTATCAACGGTGCAAAAGGTGTACTCTTTGCAATCTCTAGTAACGACGATCTCACCATGGCAGAGTTCCAAGATGCTGCAAAGGTCATCACAGAGTCTATCGACAAGGACGCACGCGTTATCATCGGTACCATTCTTGATGAACGGATGAAGAAAGGCGAACTCAAAATAACCGTCATCGCAACAGGCTTCCCAAGTGAGACCAACAAAAAAGGTACCCTCTTTAGCCCAAGTGGTCGCGATCTTTTCAATAGACAGGACCAACAGCAAGCTCCTCAGCAGCCACAGCAGCAACCTGAAGAAATAAAACCAATGGTACAAAAACCAGAGATCAAGGACGCAGAACTCGCAGATACTGATGCGGTAGATGAGGATCTTGATAATTTTGGCGCCATCCCTGCCTTCCTCCGAAGAAATAAGAAGTAAGCAGTTACTTCGATAAAAAATACAGCGCAATCCTCGAAATGCACACATAAAAACCTGCTGGTTTTTTGCTCCGCTCGGGCCAGTCGCCCTGCGCGAGGCATTTCTCGGACAACGCTGTATTTTTTATATTGAAGCTAGTATACTTTCCCCATGCAATACGAACTCATCATCATCGGCGGCGGTCCTGCAGGATGTGCCGCAGCAGTATACGCGGCACGCAAACAGATACAGACGCTTATGGTAGTGTATGAGTTTGGCGGGCAGTCCGCAGTATCTGACACGATATACAACTGGATCGGCACGCAGTCCATCAGTGGCGGTGACCTTGCAAAAAATCTCAAAGAACACGCACTTTCATACAAGGGCGAATTCCTCAATGTTGTCGAAGGAAAAAATATAACCAGCCTTTCAAAAAACGGCGATCTCTTTGTCGTAGCGACGGATGCTGGTGATAACTACACCGCAAAGGCAGTGCTTATCACCAGTGGCTCCGGTCGGCGCAAGCTCGACATCCCAGGAGCAGCAGCATTTGATAACAAAGGTGTCATGTACTGCGCAACCTGTGACGGTCCGCTCTTTAGCGGCATGCCAGTTGCCGTCATTGGCGGCGGCAACGCAGCGCTTGAGGCAGTGCTTCAGCTCTCGCAGTATGCCAAGCATGTGACGCTCCTGCATCGCAATGATACATTCCGCGCAGATGAAATCACCGTGCAAAAGGTCCAATCACTTCCAAACGTAACTCTCAAGAAAAACGTAACCTTGATTGAGATCAAAGGGTCGACACTAGTTTCAAGTATCGTCTTTTCCGAAAAGGACGCTGCCTCCCCTACAGAGCTTCCTGTTGCTGGTATCTTTGTTGAAATAGGACAGATCCCCAATACATCGTATGCAAAAGATGTCGTTGCTATAGATGAGTACAACAAAATAGTCGTTGACCCGATGACGCAGCGCACACGGACTAGTGGTGTATGGGCTGCTGGAGACTGTACCAACGGTCTCTATCATCAAAACAACATCGCGGCCGGTGACGCAGTCAAAGCCGTTGAGGATCTATACGTCTGGCTCAAGACTGGTAAATAGTAGATAAAATGGAAATGTGGCTGAGTGGTTGAAGGCAACGGTTTCGAAAACCGTCGTACGGGCAACTGTACCGAGAGTTCGAATCTCTCCATTTCCGCAGTTGACATCTTTCTACTTTATACTAAACTATATTTAGATTATTGATGGATGGGGTGCCAATATACGCAGTTGATTTGTCATGTTTTTTAGGCACCCCTTTTTCTTTCTCCGGTAGCATTTCAGGGCAACAAAGTCGCATTTAATGCGGCTTTTTTATCGGTGCGTGCAACCTGCCCAGCAGCAAGGACGACGCTCGCCGTCCTGCATTTTTGATTTCGCAACAGCTATTCTACGCGCTCTTGTTTCTGGCTTTTTTGCATCCTCTATCCAGCAAATCCATTCATTGCGCGCAAGTGGTGTGATATCCTCCCATACTCTATGTACTTGTGGAGAAGTACTAATCATTTTTTTCAAATCAGTAGGAGTACTATGTACTGTACCATTAGATATTTTCATACCTGTGTTGTGATGTATTACTAACCTTTGCACGAACTTTTTTTGAACAAGAACACTAACGAATTCCGTCACGGCTCGGATTACCTCGCCGTTCCGCCCTTAGCCCTCATCGCTTTTCATTCTTGTTTTGTTTGGCGGGGGGATTCTTTTTGAAAAGGTATGGCGATGGGGCTTCGGGCGGGTTTCCTTTAAAGAAAAGGAAACGACGGAATTCTAAGTGGTGTCTCGGACATTTTACCATTTTCTATCGTCCGTGACCAAAGGAGTCCATCCTCGGCATCCGCCTCGGACATTTCCGCTAGGGCTACTCGCGCCTAGATGTCTAGGTTTGGCGCGTTTCCTCGCTCTACGGCACTGCGGTGCCGGAGCTCGGGCGCCAGCTGTTTGGGGGAAGGAAGGAAGCCTTCCCCCAGCTTCGCCTCGTCTCGGCAGGGCTCGACCAACCGGCTCAGCCAACCCCCATCCTCGTTTTCATATCCGAGTATTTCTCAAGATTTTAGATTATCCCTTGCTTATATCGTCGGCGCTCATCCTTTAGCCATGGACGCTCATAGCGGAAATGTCCGAGGCGGAATGCTATGCACACTTGACCCGCCCTCCCGTTCGCGTGTGCGCAAAACCCCGCTCGCAAGGACGAGAGGGGTGCGAGCGGGGCTCCCTTAAACAAACATTATCTTTTTTAACGCGAGAATGAGTTCTTTTGTTTTCCTCTCTTTTCTATAGTTTGTTATATAAGTACTAAGTTTTTTCTTCTCATCTTCACTGATAATATTTTTTTCATCCTTTTCCAATAGGATCATAAGTTCATCACTTATATTTTTTCGAAAATTAGATAATTGAAAGAAATTCTGATTAAAATAGCAGACATAATCTGCAAACATGATTCCTGGATTATCTAAAGAAGATCTTACTGGCAGAGGTGATTCAAATAAATTTAAAGATCTTTGAGAAAGTAATTTTTCGATGGTTTGCTGGAAATCACTCGCATCAATACAATCATTTTCATCGTAGAATATCCCAATCAAACTTTTCTTTTTTGATTGAGCCTTTGGTAATTTTTTAATGATCTTTTCAAGGTTTTTCTTGTAGCACTCATACTCCGTATGTTTCTTTTCGTACATTTCCAACGCAACAAAAACATGAATCTTCGCTGTTTTTCCAGAGTTTGATTTAGACATTCCAACAACATCAGACATAAAATTTACTCTCTTTTCTACAGAGATAGACTTGTCGCCGGAAGCCGAAAACATTGACCTTCCTTTAAGTTCGAGTTTCTTGTCCCATCCTAATTTTTTAAGAGATGAAGAAAACGATTCTTTAAACGACAGATAATATTGTGCATCTATAACAACACCCGTCAGACCATATACTTTATGAGTTTTAGAGTGATCATATTTAAATTCATCTAAAAATAAAAATTTCATTGCAATTTTATTACTATGTTTACATGTGGATAACTTTTCGGTTTTGTTTCGGTATTACTATGATATAATATCATACATGATAACGAAACGCCAAAAACAAATTTTAGATTTCATATCAAAATATGAGTTAAAAAATGAATTTGCTCCCTCCTTGAAAGAAATTAAAAAACATTTCAAACTATCATCTGAATCAACAGTACACCAACACATTGATGCGTTAAAGAAAAAGGGTTATTTAAATAAGTCTAAAAACAAACCAAGGGGTATTGAGTTAAATAAAACAGAGAAACTCATTGAAATACCTATTGTTGGAGTTATAGCGGCAGGACAGCCAATAGAAGCGCTAGAAATTGGCAATGAGAGTGTTTCAGTACTAAGTCACGAAATTGAAAACACAGAAAAGCACTATGCTCTAAAAGTTGCTGGAGACAGCATGATTGACGAAGGGATTTTTAACGGCGACACAGTAATAATTCGCAAACAAGAATTTGCTGATGACGGGCAAACCATCGTAGCAATTATTGATGATAACCTTGCAACCTTAAAGAAAATTTATCGAGAGAAAAATAGAATAAGATTACAGCCAGCAAATCCTACACTTTTCCCGATTTATAGAAATGAAGTAGAAGTCAGGGGTGTTGTAGTTAAAATTGTTCGCAATCTTGAACAATCTAGTTTAGTTTTGCCAAAAAATTCAAGAGAAGAAGCTCCTTTTGAAAAACAAGATTTTGAATTAAATAAAATTTACAATATGGATTGTTTAGAATTTATGCGAGGACTGAAAGACAATTCTATAGATTTAATTTTTGCTGACCCTCCATATAATTTAAGTAAGAAAAGTTTTAAAATGAAATTTTCAAAAACAGGTGGTAAAGATCTTAATACAGACAAAGGATATTGGGACAAAATGGAAAAAGATGATTTTGAGAAATTCACAGAAAATTGGCTTAGAGAATCTTTTAGAATATTAAAAAAAACGGGCTCAATTTGGGTTGCCGGCACATATCACAACATACATTTGACCGGTTATTTACTAGAAAAAATTGGATTTGAGATATTAAACGAAATACTTTGGCATAAAACTGATGCCACACCGAATTTATCTTGTACAAGATTTGTTGCAGATCATGAAAATTTCTTATGGGCAAGAAAAGACAAAGGCAATATCTTTAATTATGAAGATATGAAAAAAATTAATGGAGGCAAACAAATGCGCTCTATTTGGGCAAAAGGTAAAACAGCTGGCAGAAAAAGGATACACCCAACACAAAAACCAGAATGGCTTTTGGAAAGAATTATCCTAGCAACATCTAAGAAGAATGGAATAGTGTTTGATCCATTTTTGGGGTCTGGAACAACAGCTGTTGTCGCAAAAAAATTAAATAGAAAATATTTGGGAACCGAACTAGATAAAGACTATTTTAAATTAGCTGAATTGAGAATAAAGAATACATAAAATTATATGAATAAACATTATTTAATAAAAGGCGATGTGTTTAAAGTATTGCCAACAATAAAAAACAAAATTGATGCTGTTATTGTCGATCCACCCTATAATACAGCAAATAAAAATACCAAGATTCTCAAGGGTAGAAAAGCAAGGTCTTCCGATTTTGGAAAATGGGATTATTTTAGCAACAATGATTACTTGAAATTTACCGAAGAATGGTTGAAATTGATTACTCCTATTTTAAAGGAAAATGGAAATCTTTTAGTATTTTCAAAATTGGAATATATAAGTGATATAAAGCGTATATATGAAAGATTAGGATTTAAACATCACGCTACAATAATTTGGCACAAAACAAATCCCGCCCCACAAATTAGGAAGAACGGTTTCTTGTCTTCATGTGAAGCTATTTTGTGGGCTACACATGGTTTTGATAATAAAAAAATATCTTATACATTTAACTTTTCAAAGCAAAATGAAATGCATAATTTTATTCAAACACCAATTTGTATGGGAAGAGAAAGAACAGCACATCCAACACAAAAACCCAAAAAGGTAATTGAACATTTAATGAGAATTTTTACTAACGAAAAAGATCTAGTACTTGATTGCTTCGCTGGTAGCGGGACTTTAGCAGAAGTTGCGGACTCTATGAAAAGAAATTCTATAAACATAGAAAACGATCAAGAATTCTTTAAAATAATGAAAAAGCGATTAAAAGATATAGATGGAGTAAAAGTTCTAAATATAAAAAGTTAAATTAAAAAGACAAAGATAGCTCAGTGAAATTTTTATTACCCCAATTTGCTCTATAGGCTTTTCTTTCTCCGTTTTCGAAGCACAAGAAGACATCTGGTATTCTATCACCATGTTTTTTCTTTAGCGGTTCAAACAATTTAATTATTAGATCTGGATTCCACTCTTCTTCGGCAAATAACCAAGCACCAGACCATGCGTTATTTTCAGGATGTTTGTGATCTATATAATTTTTCCAGTCGTGTTCTAATTCTAGCTTTTGTGTTGTTCCACCTGAATATTTCAATAAAACATCACATCCACCAGAACTAGATACTATGTAATCAACAACATCTTTTTCATCAATTGAAAAATGTTTTTTCCATTGTAGAAATTTATCAATAAAAATCCATGTTTCCTGTTGTTTTACCTCTTTTTGAATTTCAATCTCATCACTACATTCTTTATTTATTAAATCTTTCCAATTATAAGATAATCTTTCATTTATATTTGCATTTCCATCAGAAAATTCATTCTTTGCTTGTTCTAAACTATATAAATTATAAATATTACCAGATCTATCCATGCACTTTTTTGTATCAACAGAGACCATCAAATACATCGGTTTGTTTTTTATAAGATCTTCAAATTTAATTGCATATAGTTCAGCCCAAGAATTATCTATCGTTGGAATACTGATCAATATATGCATGTTCTTTTTGATGATTTTCTTACCTGACCAGTAATTAAATAAACTGTATTCAATTGTATTATTATTTATAAAATTATTTAATAGACATCTCAAAAAATATTGCCCTTTCTCGGTTACAACGACTGAATCTTTTTTAAAAATATTATCTCTTTTAATTCCAAGCTTGCCCGAATCTTTCTCAAGCATTACTTTTATATGCGCCTGATTCTCCCTAACCTTTGATAAAAATACTTCTTTTTCAAGAAGATTTTTTAATCTCTCGTTTTTTGTATTAGCTGTTAAATCAGAAGAATCAAGTATTATCTCGCCATTATTTACAGCATTTACAATACGACCATCCATCCCTAAAGAATAAAAAGGTATAATTTTATTTCCTCGTTTAACAAAACCTTTTAATGTTAACAAGGTAGAGAAATTTCCTCGTAATCCACCGAATTTTGTATCGTCTAGAAATTTATAATCCTTTTTATCAACTCTTGTTCTAACCAAATCAGATTTATATTGATTTGCCAATTTTACCAAATCATTTGTGTTGTAGTAACTTTTATTGTAATGACTCGATATTTCTAGTGCAAGAAAGAAGGTTTTTTGTAAATTAATTTTATACATATTATTTATTCATGGGCAAGAAAAACTATGTTTAAAATTTCTTCAAGATTATTTTCGAAAAGCCCTTGGAGATTTTTTTCCAAGTCCAAATCTTTTGTAAGAATCTTTTTTACTATATTGTTATTTATTTTAAAAAGTGCCATAAATTATTTTATGAAGTAGGTTAAAGATTTTTTATAAATTTTTGCAAACTCTTTAAGTTGCGTAATATCAAGTCGTCTTTGCCCAGCTTCTATTTTTGAAATGTGCGGTTGAGTTTTACCAAGCATCTTTGCTACCTCAACTTGGTCTAAACCTGCCTCTGCACGTGCCTTTTTTAGCTGTTCCACAGTATATTTATGATCTTTGGAAAAAATCGCCTTATTCATATATATTCTATGATATATTCCTTTGTGTTATATTCCAAGTTGTTATATAATTAAATTACCCGCCCGAAGCCCCATCGCCATACCTTTTCAAAAAGAATCCCCCCGCCAAACAAAACAAGAATGAAAAGCGATGAGGGCTAAGGGCGCAACGGCGAGGTAATCCGAGCCGTGACGGAATTCGTTAGTGTTCTTGTTCAAAAAAAGTTCGTGCAAAGGTTAGTAATACATCACAATCAGATACTTGCTCAAAAAGTTGCCCCGCGCGCTGTCGCGCGATGGTGGTGAGTGGGTGGTGAAAATCCTCGCCCGCCGTGCGGGCGCAATCGAATTCGGTGGGTGGGCAGAAAGGCAAGAAATGAGACAAATACGGACTATTCTTTTTTCATAATCTAAAGATATATATGAATAAACCAAAATATTTTCTTTACGCTCGCAAATCAACAGAAGATGACGATAAACAAGTTATGTCTATTGAGGCACAGCTTTTTGAGCTTCGGGAATTTGCGCGTAAAGAAAATCTGCAAATTCTTGAAGAATTTACAGAGTCGAAAAGCGCAAAGAAACCTGGTCGTGAAAAGTTCGGCGAGATGATGGGGAAAATAGAAAATATGGATGGTGTGGGAATTCTCGCATGGCATCCTGATCGACTTGCTCGCAATAGTATCGATGGTGGGCGCATCATCTACGCCGTAGACACGACCAAAATCAATTCTTTACGCTTTCCGACATTTTGGTTTGAACCAACCCCGCAAGGGCTATTTATGCTTCAAGTGGCGTTCGGACAATCTAAATATTATTCTGACGATTTAAAACAAAATGTTGAGCGTGGAATCCGCCAAAAACTCCGCCGTGGTGAATGGCTTACAAAAGCGCCTTTTGGTTATGTGAACAATCCAAAAACGAGAAATATTGAACCTGATGTGGTGAAATCTAAAATTATCGTCCGCGCTTTTAAAGAATATTCAAAAGGTCATCACAGCCTTGAATCATTGTCGGATTTTTTGGCTTTGCATGGAGTGACGACAAAGTCCGGAACGCCACTTGGCAAAGCTTCCGTATCAAGAATACTCACGAACAAAGCATATCTCGGGCTTACGAAACACAAAGATGAGTATTTTAACGGAAGCTTTGCGCCAATTCTTTCTCACGATCTATTTGAAGCTGTGCAGAAAAGATTGCAAGAACGCTCTCATCCTCGCAAATCAAAGAAAAGCCACAATTTTCCTTTCACTGGATTATTTAAATGTGGTGAATGTGGAAGCATGATCACTGCTCAATGGTCAACCAATCGTTTCGGTACTAAATATCGTTATTATCGTTGCACAAAAAAGAAAGGAAAATGTGAGCAAGGGTATTTGCGAGAAGATTCACTTGTTCTGCAATTACAGGAACAGCTTCAAAAAATCGTTCTTCCCGACGAGTGGATTGAGTGTATGCTAAACAAAACTGACGAATGGGACAAAAGTGAAAAATCCTCGTCGGGAAGCATGCTCGGGCGGATGAAAGACAATGAGCGAGAGATAGAACAAAAGCTCGATGAATTGGTGAATTTGTATTTAGATGACGATATACCGAAAGAAAACTATCTCGCAAAGAAAAACGAGCTTTTGAAACAAAAAGTGTCTCTCGCTCAAAAAATCGATTCCGCCCGAGCAGAAAGAAAGAATTGGGTCGAACCCTTGCGGGAATGGATTTTGGATATGAAAAAAGCCACGCAATTGCAGACCACTGATAATTTTTTTGAAATTCGTGATTATTTCAAAAAAATTGGAACGAACCCGCAATTGCGGGACAAGTCCGTCTCTGTCTCATTTTGCCCACCCACAGAATTCGCTTGTGCCCGCAAGGCGGGCGAGAATTTTCACCACCCACTCACCACCATCGCGCGCCAGCGCGCGGGGCAACTTTTTGAGCGAGTATCTGATTGTGACCCTACGGGGAATCGAACCCCGATTAACGGCTTGAAAAGCCGGCGTCCTAACCGTTAGACGATAGGGCCAAGTAGTAGCTATTGTACAAAATATTTATAAAAAAACAAGGAGCCGTGCGGCTCCTTAAATTGAGAAAGTACTAGTTCAATGTGTTTACAAACGGATCCTCTGCTATATATGTTCTTGTCCTGCCTAACACAGTAACTGCAAACAAATGTTGTTTATCTGTTGGGGACCCTGGGTGGTAGTATACGCTTTTATTTTTTTTCAGAAAATTTTCTGTTATAAACGCACATACTGGTACAGGTGCAATGATCCATAGTGTTGCATGACCGAAAGGTCTCTTTTTCTTTTTGCAATCCATCCAGAACGCTGAAATTGTCTCGGGTGACTGATCGTGATCTGCAGAATACAGAGCAATACAGAGTGGTACTCCATCTTGAATATGGGTTCTACCATGTACTGCGTTAAGAATTATCCGGTGAGGAACCATTGGTGGTAACTGCGCAATTCCTGCAAATGGTTGAGTACGCGCCGTATCCGAAAATAGATGGCGGTCTTGCTTATTATAAATAATAGGGAAAAAAGCAATTTCTGCTTCATTTAAAGGGACAGAGGGTTTGTTTTGAATTGTCATTGGAATTTGTTTTTTGACATAATACCATAGATATCTTAAAAAGCAAGTTTTAGCACGGACAAATTTTCATGGTATAGTTTCCCTACCCGCGCGGTTAGCTCATATGGTTAGAGCGCAGCATTGACATTGCTGAGGCGAGAGGTTCGATCCCTCTACCGTGCACAAAAATTCCCCGGAAAAAATCCGAGGAATGAATAAGGTAGGTGTTTAAGGTTTTAAGCCTATTTAGGCAGTTGCAGCAACGGCTGATTCTTCGTGATATTCCTCTTCACTTCTTTTATGGGAAACTGAAAGAGGTATCTTTCTTTGCTCTTTCGCACGCATAGCATCAAAATACTCTGTTGTGCGAGCACGCTCATGCGCATGCTTTTTCTTAAATTTTTGTGAATCGTACAGCCCGTACAGAAATAAAATAACACAACCTCCAAATAAAAATACTAGTGCCATTACATCTTGATTTTGCACTAGATTATCACATACTATATATTTGTCAATACCTCCTGAGCAGTGCTTCCTTTTGAGTAGGTCGCGATCTGAGTTTCCCTCTTCCAATCCGCTACAAGAGGGTCTATACGCCTCCACAAAAGCTCTATTTCTGTTTCTGTGATACCTCCTCCGCCCTGCTCTGGGTTCATACTATCGAGGAGGACCTTTTGATACCCTAATGGCTGCCATGTCTCGTACGGGCTGTCTCTAAATACTTTGGTTTCTATATGCTCCCCATACCCCGTAGTAAGCGTGACTGAGGTTTCTTTGTGGTCGAGTGCCTTACCTGTAGTAATGCGCAGTAAAGTGTCACCTATCTTTGTTTCAAGAGAAACAAACGTCTCTGTGAGGCTTTCTTCATTCCCCACATCGTGCGTGTAGCCGCTGTACTGCGCGCGGACAATAGTCTCTATTGGTGCTATTCTCTCGAGCGCTTCTGTGCGGGATATATCATATGCAGATGCGTAGAGCTCTGCTCCCACGAGGAGCGCGTGGCTTTGCACCATATCCCGCAGTGCGCCAGTTGCCTCATAAAATACAGCCCTGCCTTCTACCCCTATCGATTCGTATATGTGTATATCGATGACTCGCACATCGCCTTGTATTTGCCCGAGGTACGCAGAGCATTCTGCGACGACACGTTTTGCAAGGTAGTGGTCGACACGAACGATCTGAGAAGGAGTAAAAAAGTATGAGAGTTCAGTTGAAAGCTCGCGTGCACTTTCTTCATCTGTCCCAAATGGTTTCTCAAGGAGGATCCGACTCACAACCCCGCTTTCTCCGAGCAGTCTTGCCATTTCAAGTACTCCCTCAGGTGGTACTGCCAAGTACGCTATGACCTGACAGCCTTGCTTGTGTCTCTCTTCTATCGACTGAACTTCGCGAGCGAGTTCGTGTGCGTCGTTTGAGTCTAGAAGGCGTAAATACCCAGGAACATCTTTTCTACTGGTTTGTATCGTTTCAAAAAATACTGGGAGTGCTTCATGCTCTCTGAGTACAGCGAGCGCTGGTAGTACAAGTCGCCGTGATACATCACCTGTTGCTCCGACAATAATAAAAATGGTTGGAGGTAATGTATTCATTTGAGCATGACATCTTCTTCTATTGTATGCTTTTTACTCTTTCGGAGAAACAACAGAAATACCAGCGCAGTGACTACAAGGAGTGCAAACAGTACCTTCCCGACGAGCGAGTTTACTGACTGCCAGGTATTTGCAAAGAGATAGCCGATAGTACTATAGAGCGTCACCTGAAAAATTTCTCCTATTGCCTCGTAGAGCAAGTATTTGCGGTATGGTACTTTGCTGAGTCCACTAATAATGTTTACGGCAAGATTGGTAAATACTTCAAATCGACTGAGAAATATGATAAGCCCCGGACGCCTTTTGACTGCGCGTTCAATACCGCGGTATCGCTTTGACTCGAGTACTTTTGCAAAACCGATCTTTGAGAGTATGGTCTTGCCGTAGCTACGCGCAATAAAGTATCCAACATTATCTCCGAGGATATTACCGGCAATCGCTACTGCTACAATAAATCCGAAATTAAAGTACCCCTGGTATGCAAATGCGGACGACGCCATGATCAGTGTCCCTGGAGGAATAGGTAGCACAAGGGCAGTAATAAAGGTAATACCAAAAAGCGCCCAGTATTTGTAGAGAAGAATAAACGGTATAACAGTCTGTACGACCGGGTTCATAGTGGGTGTATTCTAGCATTTTTTAGGGTTTTTTGCAGAAAAAAATGCCTCCAACGGAGGCGGTTTTTACTTTCCAAATTTTTCATTCAATTGTGCAGCGATATCAATTCTTAGTGCATCGAACATACTTGTGGCTTCGTTCTGATTTGCAATTTCTTTGACCTTTATTCGTATAGCTTTTTCAAGGGTTATTTGGCTTGCGAAATCCAGCGTAGTTAACCCAAAACCAGTTTCTTTGCCCACTTTTTTAAACTCTTCACATAAGCTTTTTACTATGTCATAGGTTGCAGAACTTCCTGCACTATCTGCGGTTGTAATACACAAAAACGTATGTCCGCCAATTTGTATTAAAGTTGCAATTGCATATTTCATGGTATAAGTTTTGCATAACCTTACCACATCTTTCGGAAAATACAATATCCTGCTATAGTGGCGTGTATGAAGGTACTCGCAATAGAAACCAGCTGTGACGAAACAGGGATATGCATCCTAGAAGAGATAGGGGGTGAAATACGTATCCTCGGCAATGCCCTCGCGTCTCAGATAGAGATTCATGCGCAGTATGGCGGCGTATTTCCAGCACTTGCCAAGCGCGCACATGCAGAAAAGTTCGTCCACCTACTCTCTGAGGCACTTACCCAAGCCGGTATGCTCAAGCACGGCAGTGTACTATTTGACATCTCATGGATGGATGACAAGGATGCAACACTTCGGGACACGCTCACGCATTTCTTTGCATCTCACGCGAGACCTGATATTGATTACATCGCCGTCACCGTAGGTCCTGGACTTGAGCCGGCACTCTGGGTAGGTGTGAACGCCGCACGTGCTCTCGCAAGCGTCTGGAACATACCCGTCATTCCTATAAATCATATGGAAGGACATATTATTACAGCAGCGATTACAGCTCTTGAGCCGGGACAGAATTTTGTAGGTCTGGCCGGGGCACAGCCTCGGAGAACCGAGGACATACAAAATTCTGTCCTGGCGAAAAGAGCATACCAATTTACAAATTTGCAATTCCCCGTCCTCTCACTCCTTGTGTCTGGTGGCCACACCGAGCTTGTGATTGCAGAGTCATTTGGTACATATAAAAAAATAGGAGCAACGCGTGACGATGCAGTTGGCGAAGCATTTGATAAGGTTGCTCGCGTACTCGGACTCCCATACCCAGGCGGACCTGCAGTATCACGTCTCGCAAAGGAATGGCGAGAAGCACATTCAGATACACAAAACGAATTCACCCTTCCTCGACCCATGCTTCATTCAGGCGACTATGATTTTTCATTTTCTGGTATCAAAACTGCGGTACTCTATGCGGCTCGAGATAGTGGCGAACTGTCTGAAAATCAAAAGCTCGCACTTGCTGCAGAGTTTGAAACAGCTGCGATAGAAGTGTTGGTAAAAAAGACTCTCAAAGCTGCGCAAGAATTTTACACACCTACGATCATCGTCGGTGGCGGAGTCGCGGGCAACACATATCTCCGTAGCGAATTAAAAAAGACAGTTGCAAAACAACTACCCGATACTGTCGTACTATTCCCAGAGCCATGGCTTGCGACTGACAATGCAGTGATGATCGGGCTTGCTGCGATGACGCACGTTATTTCAGAAAAAATAAAAACACGCAATCCTGACGAATTGCGTGCTGATGGGAATCTCTCACTTTGATAACCACTCCTCTTTCCTCATTTTGATCAAAATTTCCCCAATACTTTTGATGTCGGTTACTTCAATTTTTGATTCAGGACTTAATTTGAGAACGCTCTCAATTTTATTTTCAAGTGTTGCCTTGTGAATCGCATTATCAATGTCGGGTTCTGCTGGTGTTTCAAACACTATTTTGCGTTCGTCTTTTTCTTCCCTGTTCGTAACTAGTTTGTAGGAAACCACGGAAAAGTACGTCATAGTTTTTTTCTTACAAAATATATTATTTTTTGATTTTGTCAAACCTACTCCCCAAAAGGCTTTAAAATTGCTAGTATTAATCAATGGAAAACTCTTCTACCCCCGAGAAGCTTTTGAAGCCTTATAACCCAAGTGACGAAGAGTCGCGTATGTATACAAAATGGGAAGACTCAGGCTTCTTTACTCCTGAGTGCATGATCGATGCAGGACTTACTGCTCCCGATGCAAAGCCATTTACTATCGTTCTTCCCCCACCCAACGTCACCGGCGTCCTCCACATGGGTCACGCGATGATGCTCACGATCCAGGACATCCTCATCCGGTACAAGCGCATGCAAGGCTACCGCACGCTCTGGCTCCCAGGCACAGACCACGCAGCGATAGCTACACAATCAGTTGTTGAGAAGAAAATTGCAAAAGAAGAAGGAAAATCTCGCCATGACATCGGCCGCGAAGAAATGATGAACCGCATCAACGCATTTGCAATGGCGAGTCATGATACGATCGTGAGCCAAATGAAAGTGATGGGAGCGAGTTGTGACTGGAGCCGCGAGGCATTTACACTTGACGAGACACGTACTCGCGCAGTGCGCACTGTGTTTAAAATGATGTACGATGACGGACTCATCTATCGCGGGCACCGTATCGTCAACTGGGA